>JAGGUB010000084.1 GCA_021158725.1 Caldifarciminota bacterium
ATGGGACGTAACGTCAAGGTACTATCTATCACTGTGTTGTTGATGCTTATAACACTTTTCTCGTGGAATTACCTGCTACCGCTATATCTGAAGGAACTGGGTGCCACCGACAAGGTGATCGGCATATCCTATACGCTGTTCAGTTTGAGCTTTACGTTGGCACAGTTTGTGGGTGGTTACCTATCCGATAAGTGTGGCCGCAAACTGATGATCGTCGTACCTACATACCTTATGATACTATTCTATGGGTTGATGGGTACTGCACACCATTGGATACCAGTCGTCACCTTCTATATAGCTGCAAACATATGTTCAGCGTTACAGAGCCCATCATTTATATCGATGATCGCAGAGTCATCCACCCACAAAGGTACAGCGTTTGGTATATATGAAGGTTTCGTTGCACTCGGTATCACAGTTGGCCCGCTACTCGGTGCTTATATGGTGTATCGTATCACTATACCCGGGCTTATACTTCTAACCGCCTGTATGGCGCTTATTGTTGCAGTGATACGTACGGTGTTGCTTAAAGAGACAAAACCTGTAAGAGATGGGCTCAACGTAGATACACGGGTTACGTTTGGGGTTAACCTGAGGTGGTTCCTCTTAGCTGCTACATGTCTATTTTTGGTGTTCTCGTTCACCATATATGGACCGTTTTTAACCCTTTACCAGCGGGAAGTCTTCAACCTCACCAAAAGTAAGATCAACCTCTACTTTGCGATCGGTGGCCTACTCTCTGCTATTGTCAGTTTAGCCGGCGGTAAAGCGACAGACAAGTTTGGTGCAAAATCGATCTTGGCAACCAGCGTCATAACACATCCGTTACTTATACTTTTGTGGGTGTTCACTGGTAACTTTACGTTCTTCATATTGTCGTTTATGTTTTCACAATTCTGCCACATATCATACTTTGCGATGTTGAGTTCACTCGTAGGTGATCGCATACGAGGTCGGTTGGTAGGTTTATTCGGTACAATAACAGGTATAGTGAGCTCGGCTGGCCCATATGTAGGGATGTACGCCAAGCTACACGTGGACGTAAGGGCGCCATTCTATCTGGCGATGCTCTTCGGGGTATTGGCCTTTGTGGTGTTACGTAATGTGAGGAATAGCAGTAATTGACGATCCAGTATTGCAGGTAACTTATAAGTTGTTCTAACTGGAGGTATCATGAAAGTAGAGGTACATGAAGAAGTTTATAGGTTGATGCATCCCAAGCTCACATTCCTGCTCACCTCAGTAGATAAAGCTGGTACACCTAATGTTATGGCACTCGCATGGGCTACACCGCTATCGGAAGAACCTCCACTTGTAGGTATCGCAGTAGGTAAGGACAGCCTAACCGCAGCCAATATCAAATCGACGGGCGAGTTCGTACTAAATGTAGCGACGATGGAGTTGGCTAAAGCTACACTACTCTGTGGTACACGTTCGGGTAGGAAGGTGGATAAATTCAAATCCACCAACCTCACCAAACAACCCGCACACCGTGTAAATCCACCCTACATAAAGGAATGTATCGGTCATATCGAGTGTAAGGTTAAGGATGTGATAGACGCAGGTGAATGCTACCTATTGATTGGCGAAATCCTTTATGTTTGTGTTGATGATACAGTATTCGATGAGTACTGGAAAGACGAAGCTAACGTACTACTACACCTTGGGGGTAGTAAATTCGTCACAACGAGGTCCAGATGAAAGCGATCAAACTTATATCATCCACCATAGGATGGCAGTTGCCAAATTTTATTATACCGATATATTATAGAGATGCCGACGTATGAATTCAAGTGTAACGCATGTAACCATAAATTTGAGCTGTTCATTTCGATGAACGAAAGAGATAAAGTGCGTTGCCCCAAATGTGGCAGCTCAGATGTGACACAGTTACTTACAAGCTGCTACATTAAAGGGACAAGCTCCACATGTGCAAGCTGCACACAGACAACTTGCAGCACATGTCCTTTAATAAATAAGGCTAACAATTAGGAGGAAAATGAAGGCAAAAACAATTGGATTGATCATATTGATCGTGTTGGTGGCCATATTCGTGGTAGGCAACATAGTCGTACATACCGAGGCGAGCTTGTGGTATTTTAAAACGTTTCAACACCTACGTACGATTGTGATAATACTTGTAACACTCGTGGTGGGGGTGCTCATTGGGTGGTTCATACCCTCACCAATACGGAAAAAGAAAACGAAAGAGCAATCTGTATCAAATAAACAGGAGGTATAATGGGGTTCATATTGCTTGCCGGTATTACATTGATGATGGGCCTTTTTGCAAAGGTTAAACCGCTCAAAGATGCGAGTAAAGGGCTTGTAGGGTTACGTGTACCGATAGGGATAGTGGCATTCTTTTCGGGGTTGGCTGCCTTCCGTGGTGGTGCACGCTTCGTATTTCCCGCAATCATGGGTATCATAGCGGGGATATTCCTGGTGTTGGATCTGATCAAGCTCATCCCGAAGGCAGAAACCGCTATCAGTAAGGCTGAAGCTACACTCACCGCGGTACAGGTACCCGTAGGTATACTGGCTGCTATTGCGGCGATCATCGGTATGTTCATGTAAGTGCGGCCGTTCCACTTCGTAGGTGGATCGTGTTAGAATCTGTAGCTTATCTGTATACCGATATGGGTTTGTTCTTCAAACCTCCAGAAGTTAGCACTCACATACGCATCTGTAAGTGAAAAGAGCCACACAAGTGTGAACCACCAGAAACAGTCGTAAAACGTGGATTCCGCATCAAGGTAATATAAGCCCTGTGATTTGAGGCTACGATATTCAAGATAATAGTAGAGTGAAGCACCTCCCAACGCTAACTTTATACCACCGATGAGCACACCTTTCTTGTAGTTATGGAGGTAGAAGCTTCCCCCTCCAGGTATGAATGCCTCAAGTAACACCGCTTTTATGGGCGATTTCACCTCTATCTGTGTGGGTTCAGTTGATGTGGTGGCAACGAGCGTAACAACCAATAAGATAGTGGTCATCCACGTACGATCTCGAGCAACAATCGCGTACCGTCGACAAGTTCATCAACCGTTATCTCCTCGTCCGTCGTGTGCAGGTTTCTACCACCTATACCTACCATAACTGTCGGTATACCATGTTCACTGAATATGTTGGCATCAGAGCCACCACCTCCAACCTTTGGGGTTATCTCCTTACCCAGCCGTTTACCAGCCTCTATGACACGTCTCACAACGGGTGTGGTTTCATCCCAGTAAAATGCGGTATAGGCGCGATGTACCTCCTCTTTAACCTGAGGGTAACACCATGTACCTTTTATCTGTTTACCTTTGGCTGCTGTCCAGAATGCCTCCAATATCTTATTAGTATAGAATTCGAGCTTACGTTCGTTATGGCTACGTACCTCCATACGGACTTCGACCTCATCCGGCACTATGTTTGTAGCGCGACCACCTTTTATCACACCCACGTTGGCGGTGGTCTCAAAATCTATACGCCCCCAGTTGAACGAATCTATAGCTTTAGATGCTATGACGATGGCGTTGATACCTTCTTCAGGTGCACTACCCGCATGTGCACTTTTACCCTTTATCTTAACCGTTATGGTGTTCTGCGATGGTGCAC
>JAGGUB010000020.1 GCA_021158725.1 Caldifarciminota bacterium
CTTAGTGAGCAAGGACGGTATTGTACACGTACCGGCTGAACGTCGTGAGGTGTACGATGTGACGGGTGCTGGTGATACGTTTATTGCTGCATTGGTATGGGGTTATAAGAGGACGGGTAACCTGATAGAAGCTGTACGGCTCGCCAATAAAGCTGCCGGTATAGCGGTGTCAAAGTTGGGTGTAGCTACAGTGACTGTGGATGAGGTGTTAAGTTAATATGTTTAAAAGAATATTGATACTGTCGTTACCGGGTATCGGTGACACACTAATGGCTACACCTATGATGAAATATTTACGTGAGAGTTTCACACAGGCGACGATTGATGCGCTCACAATGCAGAGAGGTAGCTACGAAGTGCTTAAGGTTAACCCCCATATTGATACTGTGTTCTATTTTCCTTTCCTTAAAAAGGGGGTACGTGCATCTCTTAGCTATATATTGAGGGAAATAAGGCCACGAGGGTATGATCTATCGATTACCATATATCCATCATACCCCAAACATTACCATGTGGTTGCATACCTATGTGGTGCCAAGATGCGTATCGCAAATGGGTTCGAATCCGGTTATGTAAAGGAACTACACTTGTTGAATACACATTTGGTGCAGATGAAATTAACCGACCACAATGTCGTAAACAATCTGCGACTATTGACTCCACTTGGTATACGGTGCAACCCAGATGACGTGAAGCTCGAACTTACCATACCTACAGATATTATGGATTGGGCTAATGAGTTCTGGCATAGTATGAATCTATCTGATAAGGCTGTTTACTTCCATAATGGGTCGTCAAAAATTAAAAAAGGTACAGAGAAGAAAATATTGCCATGGTGGTGGGTTAGAAAGCTTCTACATAGATTGTTGGAGGAGGGTTATAATGTATTGTTTAACTTAGGGCCTGAGGAACAGTGGCAACGTGAGATGCTTGAATGTGACTTCAAAGCTGAACTCGGTAAACGCATTTGGCCAATCTCTGGGTTATCTATATTGCAGGTGGCGGCACTCATAAAACGTGCTGGGTTGCTGATAGCGAACGATTCAGGCATTATGCATCTGGGAGCTGCATTGAATGTACGGGTGATAGGGCTGTTCGGTGTAACTGCTACTTACCAAGTGGCACCATGGACAGCGAATGCATGTACCGTGACGAGTGATCTACCATGTGCACCATGTTATACTGATTATGCGAAGCGCGAATTTCGGTGCTCAAACCCTAAATATAACCCCAGTAATCCAACATTCCCCTGTATGGAGGCCATTTCTATTGAAAAGGTTATGGAATGTTTGACGAAATTGACCTAAACAAAGTACACCGTTACTCCATAAAGAACCGTAAGAGCAAGGAGTCTATAGATAATTTTCCTGAAATTATCGAAAAGACGAAAGTTCTACCATTGATAAAGTCGTTCCCCAATGTGTTGAAAGTTAAGGAGTTTCTTGAGCTGATAAATATTATCAGGAATGCGAAGAAGAGCGGTAAACCATTAATAATTGGGTTCGGGGCACATATTATAAAGACGGGGTGTTCACAGTATTTTATCGACCTCATACGAAAAGGGATAGTGGATTGTATGGTGACCAATGGTGCATCACCCATACATGATGTTGAAATTGCGCTCATCGGTAAGACGAGCGAATATGTGGACGAAGCGCTACCCCGAGGTGAATTTGGGTTTGCACGTGAACCCATCCAACATATAGCGAAGGCATTAAATATAGGTTCAGAGTTGGGGCTCGGCTATGGTGAGGCAATCGGACGTTACGTAGCGGATAATCTGCAGATATTTACATATCATGAATACTCCATCTTTTATGCTGCTTATGTAGCGAAGGTACCGCTCACTGTGCATTCAGCTATAGGGACGGAGATAATATTCCAGCATCCTGAAATAGAAGGTAAGGTGGTGGGTGAGCTAAGTACAAGGGATTTCCGCATATTTGCGAATAAACTGTTGAGCTTGGGTGATGGAGGTGTGTTTGTAAATTTTGGTTCCGCAGTCATAGTGCCAGAAGTATTCCTGAAAGCACTGTCTATTGCTAAGAATTTGGCCCAAATACGTAACTATTACACTGCGAACTTCGATATGTATTACCACTATCGACCAGCTGTGAACATTATCAAAAGGCCCACGCAGGATAGTGGTAAGGGGTTCTATTTCATAGGGCATCACGAAATAATGGTACCATTGTTTTACTATGCTGTAGTGGAAGCTCTGTGTGATGAAGGTTAGTGGCATAGTGTTCGACCTGTGGCATACGTTGATGACATACGGGGCTAATAGCGTTGAACGGTTGATGAACTTACGGGTTACTCGTATCAGAAAGCTATTCAATAACAAGTATACGGAAGAGTCGATCTACGATACGTTGAAAGCAGCCGAACACGAAGCTGAAACCGAACGTTCAGCAACCAACCGTGAAGTCGATTCGTGGGAGATTGCCAAGCTCATCGTGCAGCGGTTACCTGGGTTGATGCCCACACGTGAGATGTTGTTAGCTATACAAAAGATATACGATGATACGTTATTAGAGGTGCCAATGCTACTCTTACCCAATACCAAAGAAACGTTGGAACAACTAAAAAATAGCAACTACGTGCTCGCTATATTGAGTAATACATCGCATGGCTATATTTTGCGCAAAATAATGGATAGGTTCGGTATATTACATATGTTTAAGGTGACACTGTTTTCGGATGAATTCGGTAGACGTAAACCGGATCCCAGCTTTTATCAACGGTTATTTGATGTACTGGCGATACCGCCGGGTGAGTTGCTGTTTGTGGGTGATAACTGGCAGACAGACATAGTAGGTGCACAGTCTGTAGGTATGCAGACTTTATACTATAGGCACCCATGGATTGAGAAATACTCACCCCCTACATCGGACCAGCCGCCACAGATTACTGATATTAGGGGAATATTGCAATTCCTACGTATGTTATAGTGTGTCACACCGGTGAAGCAATATTATATCTGTCCAGCTGTTATGGTACTTCAACATCCTGTGTGGAGGGGCAGCTTCGTACCAGAAGTAGTGACTGGTGCGGTTCACACGTAAGCGAATTTTGATACCCTTCTTAACCCCGTACGATAGGGTTACAGGTTCGGTATCACATACCTCGATACTTACGGGTACAAACCGTGCCGCATATATGCTCATCAGATAGAAGCGTGCTTTATAACCGGTGTAATAAGGTATGGTACGTAATAGGTGGTAGATCTCCTCGTTATCATATATGGGATGCCCTATGTGGAGGGTACGTTCACGTGAGCCTGTGGGTGGTACCATTCGCACGGTGACATATGATGTACCGTATTGAGCTTCGACAAGTAATGGGGTCTTGCCACCTGTCAGATATTTACGACATAGGAGTGGATTAAGCAAACTGTCGAGCACAAGATATGTGCTATCACGTAAGGTGACTGTATCTTCTCTGATGTTTACCAGACTGGTAATCCTATAGCCACCATCTATGCTCTCTATAGTGGTGGACATGCTACCGATAACTGTATCACGGCGTATTATATCGTAATTGGAGTGCTCAACTTGCGGCCAGGGTATACGCTCTATGTTTACTCCTTCATAGCGAGGGGGTTCGCATGCAATGAAAATCAACGTTATTATTACTATTGGCCATAAATTCTTCATCGATTTAAAATAATCGAATCATACAATCATCAACTCAATATATTGACACGAAACCAAAAATGATAGTTTTAAAAGTGTGGCACGTATTGTATTATATTTCAAAATAGGGGTGATACAGGTGTAAGGAGGTATTATGGGATGGCTCGTTTTGGTATCATTTGTCATCACCAGTCCTGTGGGAGGGTGGATCACATTAGCTGATAAGCCAGCATCTTCGATGGAGGTCACGCTTGTCAAGTCGGATATGAGTGAGGTTGTGTTAGAGGTTGAAGTTACGGGGCTCAAGTACGAGTATGTGGATACCAAAGCTGGTAGGTTCACCCGTTTGTATGGAGGTACAGGTGTAACAGGTACGATAGGTAGACCTGAACTACCACTTATACGTAAGCTTGTGAGTATACCTGAGGCTGCTGATGTAAAAGTCAAGCTACTAAATATGGAAGTAGCTGAATATTCGCTTGAAGAGCTGGGGCTCAAATATCCAATATATCCAGTACAACCTCCAGTACCTAAGCTACCGGGTGCTGAAGAGAATATGCCGTTCGAATACGATGTCAAAGCATATACAAGCAATAAGTATTTCCCTGATAAGGTATGTGAGTTGGGTGAGATCGGTACAATAAGGGGTGTACGCTATGTGAGGTTGGATATCACACCGGTGCAATACAATCCTGCTAAAAACACACTTAAGATCGTGAAAAAAGTGACCATCAAGCTGATATTCACAGGTGCGGACCTGAACTATACCAAGGTACGGAGGGAGCGTTACGTATCACCGTATTTCGATGCTATCCTAAAGAAGATGATCGTAAACTATGAACCCATCAAGGGTGTACCACGATTGCCGGTGGGATACCTCATCATCGTATACGATGATTTCTACGATAACATACAGCCGTTGGTTGAATGGAAAAAGAAGAAAGGGTTCCACGTAACGGTGACAAAAACCTCAGACATACCAGGTGGTGCTACCGTAGAAA
>JAGGUB010000089.1 GCA_021158725.1 Caldifarciminota bacterium
GCGTGGCCACCACCTACTACTATGACGCCAAACCTATGTGGGTATTCCATTTATTAAATTTACTTGCTGGGAGGTGATGTCAAAGATAGAATCTACCTCATGGAGCTTATGTGTTGCGTTATTTTACGATGACAATCTTATCTGATCTACATATACTGCCAGATGTATGCCAGAAATATACACCAGACGATGCAGGTCTAAATATTACCTCACATGGTGAACGTCTTCGCAGGAGTAGTCGACCTGTAACGTCGTATATAGAAAGTATTATATCCCTGCCACGAAGTATGAATTTGACGTATGATATATGATGCGATATTTCAATGTCAGGTTGTAGATGCAAACCTTCTTCTACTGGTAGAATAAGGAAACTTACTGTATCTGTTACGTTAACATTTGGTGGTATGGCTTTATCTACTGCACGCAAGAAGTAATGCACGTGGTGACCTGCGACATCAGTAAGCCAGCCAACAAATATATTGGTATCTATAGGTGTCATCGTTTGATGCACCCATCCAGTATCGTCCACATTATACAGGAGCAGTAGGCTGTCCAATCCAGCTAATGCATCGTATACTGTGGCATAAACAGGTAATGAATCTACTCCACTTGTATCATTATAATGCGTGAAATTAACTATCTCAGGTGGTGTACGATCTATGCCAAATGTTGCATACGACCAATTGCTTTGATTACCGGCATCATCGTATGCAGATATTCGCCAGTAATAATTAGCATCGATGAGACCATAAGTTGTATATGATGTGTCATCCACAGTGTCGATGATGATTGGTGAGCTAAAATTCACCGTGGTGTCAAGTTCAAACACGTAATGTACAGGAGCCGACGCTACATTTTTGGGGAATTTAGTCGCTTTATAGGGCGATGCGATATCGTAGGGTAATAATTTAGTCGTTGCTTTAGTGGTAATTGCTTTCGATACACTTTGTGACCAGATAAAGTTCACAGTATCGGTGTTTAAATATACGTCTATAGGGCTGATGATAATCGGTGTTGTAGGTGCAATCGTATCGAGTTCAAACTGCCATGTTTCATTCGACCATGTTATAGCGCCATATCTGTCATAGGCTTTTACTTTCCAATAATATTCGTTCGATTTTGTCGAGTGTTTATTACGATAAAATGACACAATATCTGAATGTTTTCGCCAACGTTTAAACGTGTGGTTTGTAAGCATCATATGTTTAGGCCATGGGACATTTGCCACGGGGTATTTGCTTTCCACAAGACTGTCTATTACTATAACATTGGTGCTGAAATTGGGGTCACTGCTGATGTATAAATCGTAATATACAATGTCGCCTTGTGGAATATTATCTACCGCATCTTGCCAGTCAAATGTATCGGCAAAATTTACATAACCGCCATCTTGTGGTGCTATTAATGAGAATGGTAGCGGTGGCTGATTTACTGTTGTACCTTCAACAATCGTTAGCTGTTGATCAGCTTCCACACCTACTATTGTATCAATGATACCACTTGGCCAATACACAAAAATGGTATCAACCGTAAACATGTTAAACAGACCGAACTGCAATACATGTGAATTTTGTGAACAATAGCCCGAACCTCCATCAACCACCCGTATTTGTGTCAAAGAAACCGGTGGTTCACCCGTAGTTGCATAAGCTACGTTAGAATATGGCGAATATGCTACAAAATCTGGTTCAGATATGAAGCCACATACTCGATAGTAATAAGTGGTGTGTGGTGTGAGATCATCATCCATATATTCTGTTACATTTGCACCTACGGTTGCGATTGGTGAGAACGGTCCATCAGGTGAAGTGGCACGCTCAATCCGGAAGCCATCTTCGTTGGTGGAGTTATCTTCCCAGCGTAAATATAACCAATCCATACTTACATCTACAATATCCAAAGGATATGGAGCTGGCAAATTAGGCTCATCTATGTCCATTATTCCATTGGTTACAAAGTTACCCATTATGAGCATTCTTATGCCTGAAGTCCATTCCACAACTATTGTGTCAATGGATTCCATACGTAGACCAAATTGTAGTATTGGTGAATTCTGTGAACAATAACCAGAACCACCATCGACGCACTGTAATAGGCTAAGTCTGATGGGTGGGCTTATATGCATAACGGAAGAGTCGCATCTTTCGTAAGCTTCATTATACGACTGACTATATGCAAATGCCTCCACCACATATTCACCCGTGGTTGTTGGTGCAATTAATACCAGTGTGTCAGAAGATTTAGCACTATTTGGCAATATTGTGCCAAGATTTTGTGATGTCTCACCACTCACGATGGTAAATTCCGCTGGTATGTTAACATTTAGTGATACGTTGAATGCCGATACGTTACCGTAATTCTCTACTTCGACCACCATAGGGAATGTTGCACCACGCAATATAGGTTCGGGGTGCTTTATACGTATGATAAACGCCGGTAGTGAAGCCTCTACAAAACCTTCAGGTGTGGCGAGTACAACCTCTTCACTTGTGACACCCTCAAACTGTGTATCTTGGCTATAGACCTTTATTACGTACTCGGCGTCAGTTTTGGCAGTCACCTCATGTACATTGTCGTTTACGGTGTTGTCGTAATCGACGATCGCACCTGTACGTAGCTGGTGGGCAAGTTCTGCACGCTCGTGGGTTAAAATTTGCTCACGTTGTTTGATCAGTTGATATAAAATCTCTTTATCAGCAGATGTGAGCTTTGGTACATGTTCATTGACCTGTGGTGTAGGTGATCTTAACCTATATCTATGAAGTAGCGTGTCAATTTGTACCTGTATCTGATGTAATTCATCACTGTACTGTGATTTTACCTTTTGAGCCAATGTATACTGTGGCGAGACTTTAAGATATGCGATAACATCCAACGTATCAGCGTGGCTGTTTAACAATCCAGTTGCTATGCGTCCCGTGTACTGTGGAAATGCATCTGCTGTTATAACAAATACAATCAATATTAACGGATACATGGTTAATGTGCGATGACTTTTACTTTTGTACCTATAGCACTGCGATTGGATATCGTACCATGCAGTCGTATCTGTAGCCAGTGGTTCAAATTACCGTTATTCCTGTATAGCACGTTAGCTTCGTCGTTAGCTACGTATAGGTCGAGGTCACCATCGTTATCGTAATCACCCCATGCGACACCACGAGAGTTGCCTGTACAGCCGACACCTGCTCCTACCATTGTGAATGTACCATCACCGTTATTACGGTATAGCACGTTGGCTCCATAGTAGTTAGCTACGTATAGGTCGAGGTCACCATCGTTATCGTAATCACCCCATGCGACACCACGAGAGTTGCCTGTACAGCCGACACCTGCTTGGCCTGTTACATCTGTGAATGTACCATCACCGTTATTCCTGTATAACACGTTAGCTTCGTAGTTAGCTACGTATAGGTCGAGGTCACCATCGTTATCGTAATCACCCCATGCAACACCCCAACTGCTACCTGTATAGCCGACACCTGCTTCATCTGTTACATCTGTAAATGTATCATCACCGTTATTCCTGTACAACACGTTAGCTTCGTAGTTAGCTACGTATAGGTCGAGGTCACCATCGTTATCGTAATCACCCCATGCAACACCACGACTGTAACCTGTATAGCCGACACCTGCTTCACTTGTTACATCCGCGAATGTACCATCACCGTTATTTCTGTATAACACGTTAGCTTCATAGAAGTTAGCTACGTATAGGTCGAGGTCACCATCGTTATCGTAATCACCCCATGCGACACCACAACTGCTGCCTGTACAGCTGACACCTGCTTCACTTGTTACATCTGTGAATGTACCATCACCGTTATTACGGTATAGCACGTTAGCTCCGTCGTTAGCTACGTATAGGTCGAGGTCACCATCGTTATCGTAATCACCCCATGCAACACCACGACTATGGCCTCTACAGCTGACACCTGCTTCATCTGTTACATCCGTAAATGTACCGTCGCCGTTATTCCTGTAGAGTACGTTAGCTTCATTGTAGTTAGCTACGTACAGGTCGAGGTCGCCATCGTTATCGTAATCACCCCATGCAACACCAAAACTAAGGCCTGTACAGCCGACACCTGCTATATCGGTTACGTTAGAAAAATCCACACTATAAGCTACTATAGCAATAAACATGTACAAAAAACTTATCACGTTACGTAACATTTTACCCTCCCTTTTGCTTATTATAGAAGGCTTTAAAGCAATGCCAACGTTTAACTTGTGCTTCGTTTCACATATGATAAGCCCGCAAACTTACCAGCAGCGCCGAGATCCTCTTCTATACGTAATAGCTGGTTATACTTTGCGATACGTTCAGATCGCGATAGTGAGCCGGTCTTTATCTGGCCAGCATTTACGGCGACTGCGAGATCAGCTATTGCAGTGTTTTCGGTTTCGCCCGATCTATGTGAGATGATGACACCCCAACCGGCACGTTTGGCGGTTTCAATCACATTGAGTGTCTCTGTTAGTGTACCGATTTGGTTGAGCTTCACAAGTATAGCGTTACTTGTGGCTTCATCTATGCCACGACGTAGACGTTCGATATTGGTCACGTAGATGTCGTCACCTACTATCTGTATTTTCTTACCGAGTGCTTGATTGAGTAGCTTCCAGTTGGACCAATCCTCCTCGGCGAGCCCATCCTCAATCGATATTATCGGATAGTTGTTCACCAGCTCTTCATAGTAGTGGATGAGCTGGTCGGCATCGAGTGATTTACCCTCAAACTTGTATTTGCCATCCTCGTAGAACGAACTTGCTGCCACATCAAGCGCTATGGATATGTCAGTACCGGGTTTGTAGCCTGCCTTGTCGATGGCCTCCATCAACAGGTCGATAGCTTCCTTGTTATCACGTAGCTGGGGGGCGAACCCACCCTCATCACCTACACCGGTGTGGTAGCCTTTGGATTTGAGTATCTTCTTAAGTGTATGGAACGTCTCTGCCCCCATACGTAGGGCGTCACGAAATGTGTTGGCATTATGTGGTACAAGCATGAACTCCTGTATGTCAAGATTGTTATCTGCGTGTGCACCACCGTTGATGACGTTCATCAGCGGTAACGGTAAGACGTGCGCGTTGACACCACCTATGTAGCGGTAAAGTGGTAGCTCAAGTTCATCCGCAGTTGCGTCGGCGATTGCCATTGATACACCAAGTATCGCATTGGCACCCAAACGCGATTTGTTTGGTGTACCATCGAGCTTGATAAGCTTATGGTCGATCTCTATCTGACATAGGCTCTCCATGCCCAGCAGTTCAGGTGCTATGGTTTCGTTTACGTTTTTGACCGCCTGTAACACACCCTTGCCACCGTAACGCTTGGTATCGTTATCACGTAGTTCGAGCGCTTCGTACTTGCCGGTGGATGCACCTGAAGGTACCTGGAATACCCCATACGCACCAGAATCCAATACACATTCAACCTCTACTGTGGGGTTGCCACGTGAATCCAATATCTCATGTGCCCGTAGCTCTACTATCACACCCATATGACCTCCTGTTTACTATTTAAAATAGGGCTAAAATCATATGAACAAGTCTGCTGTACGATAGCAAGGTAATTGACAACATAGGGTGTATCCTTAATTTAAATTCCTTATGAAGCTCAAAAGAGTTACATTCCAGGGTGGGGTTAGGGTTCCTGAACATAAGGAGCTGACAGAGGACAAACCCATAGAGGTGTTGCCCGAACCTGAACTCGCCATCATCCCATTATCACAGCATACGGGTAAGTTTGCCAACCCAACCGTCAAGCCGGGTGATAGGGTTAAGATCGGTACCAAGATAGGTGAGCTACAGGGGTTCATATCGGCAAATGTGCATTCATCTATTGCAGGTAAGGTGGTGAAGATCGATGAGTATCCACATCCGGTGGGCACTACAGTGCCGGCGGTGTTTATCGAGAACGATGGTAGTGGTGAAACTGAGGAGTTTACACCTAAGGATTGGGACGCACTATCGCCACAGGAGATAATCGAGACAATAAAAGAAGCAGGTATCGTGGGGCTTGGTGGTGCAGCTTTCCCTACACATGTGAAGCTGTCACCACCACCTGAGAAGCGGTTCCATAGCATGATACTTAATGGCGCGGAGTGTGAACCTTACCTTACGATAGATTACAGGTTGATGGTAGAGCATGCTAAGGAGATACTTGAGGGTGGTGCCATCATACGTAAGGCGTTGGGTGCCAAAACCGCATACATTGGGATAGAGGATAACAAGCCAGAAGCTATCGAGCAGATGATGAAATTAGCACCTGAATACGATTTTGAAGTAGTAGTGCTACGTACGAAATATCCGCAGGGGTCAGAGAAGCAGCTGATAAAAGCTATAACCGGTAAAGAGGTGCCATCGGGTGGCTTACCTATGGATGTAGGTGTGTACGTGCAGAATGTAGGTACCGCATATGCGATATACGAGGTGTTCAGTAAAGGTAAACCCCTGTACGAGCGTGGTGTAACGGTAACCGGTAAGGTTAAGGAGCCCAAGAACTTACTCGTAAGGATAGGTACACCGGTGAAGAAGTTGATCGAAGCTGCTGGCGGGTATAGTGAACCACCTGGTAAGTTGATAATTGGTGGCCCGATGATGGGTATCTCACAATATACTGAGGATATACCAGTAGTTAAAGGTACCACAGGTATTGTTGTGCAGTCAGCAGCTGAGGTGACGTTACCGTTGGACCTACCATGTATAAGGTGTGGCTTCTGTGTGGACGTATGTCCGATGGGGTTGGTACCCACATTGGTTGCAGATTATGTTAGGGTTAACGATATAGATGCAGCTGAGGAGTGGGGTATCATGGATTGTATGGAATGCGGTAGCTGTGCGTATGTGTGTCCAGCTAAACGTAACCTCGTACATTACATCAAGCTGGGTAAGACGATCATCATGAAGCGCAGAAAATGAACCCCTCTACAGTTAAGCTGAAGGTTAGTGTAGCACCTCATATCAGGAGTGTCGACAACATATCACGTATCATGTATAGCGTGATAGCGGCGTTGATGCTACCACTTGTTGGCGCGATATACTTCTATGGGTGGTGTGCGTTATGGTTGACGCTATCAGGGATAGTGGGTGCGGTGTTGGCTGAACTTATCGTCAACCTCATACAACGTAAGTTCACAATAACTGATGGTAGTGCGATAATCACGGGTATGCTGGTGGCGTTTAATGTGCCACCGGGTGCACCGTGGTGGTTGCCGTTTGCGGGGTCAATATTTGCGATACTGGTGGCGAAAGCGCCGTTTGGTGGGTTGGGGTATAACATACTGAATCCAGCGCTTGCAGGTCGTGCGTTCCTGATGGCGTCATGGCCCAATTTTATGACAAAGGGATGGCTCGCACCGATAAGGCCAGCCGGTAGCACGGTTTCGGGGGTGGCAACTATTACAACAGCTACTCCATTGGGGGTGGCAAAACTGCAGCCCAAGCTCGCAAGTATGCTCAATACGCCTGCGGCATTGAAGGCTATGTTTATTGGTAACGTGGGTGGGGTGGTGGGTGAAACCTCCGCATTGCTTATATTGGTTGCGGCATTACCGTTGATGTTCAAGAAATACATAGATTGGCGTATACCAGTGTTTTACATAGGGACGGTGTTTGCGTTGACTGGGATACTGTATGAGCTGGGGGTGACACCACTCTCACCATTCGCACACGTACTGGCGGGTGGGTTGTTTTTGGGTGCGTTCTTCATGGCAACTGATATGGTGACCTCACCTGTGACGAGGAAGGGTAAGATAATCTTTGCAATAGGTTGTGGGATAATAACTGTGGCGATAAGGATCTGGGGTGGCTATCCTGAGGGTGTATCTTACTCGATACTGTTGATGAACATAGTGACACCACTTATCGATCGTAAGGTGAGACCAAGAAGGTTTGGTACATGATAGGACGGTTGTTGATAGGAGGTGAGTGGGTAACAACCTCGGAAAAGCTACCTGTTTATAACCCCTATAGTGGTGATGTAGTAGCTGAAGTCTATGCCGCAGGTGCGGAGGAGGTTACCCACGCTATAGCTGCTGTTAAGGAGGGGTTTAATGAGATATCGCAGCTACCTGCACATAAACGTGCATCCATACTGCGTAGGGTTAGCGAGCTGATAAGTGAACGTAAGGAAGAGTTTGCCAAAACCATAGCACTCGAATCGGGTAAAACCATACGTGAGGCACGTACTGAGGTGGAACGTGCATGCCAAACGTTCCTACTATCGGCGGAGGAGGCCAAACGTGTCACGGGGGAGGTGATACCGTTTGATGCTGTACCATATGGGGAGCATAAATTTGGTTTCTACATTAGGGAGCCGGTGGGGTTGGTGTTGGCGATAACACCGTTCAACTTTCCGCTGAATTTGGTTGCACATAAGTTGGGGCCTGCATTTGCAGCAGGTGATGCGGTGGTGTTGAAACCGTCAACGGTTACACCGATGACAGCGCTGAAGTTGGGTGAGATACTGCTGGAGGCAGGTCTACCACCTAACGCATTGGCGATACTGGTAGGTAAGGGTGAAGTATTGGGTGATATGCTCGTGAAGTGCCCTGAGTTTAGGGTTGTTACATTTACGGGTAGTTTGGCGGTAGCGAACGAGATACTACGTAAGGCGGGGTTCAAACGTGTGATCATAGAGGCAGGATCTAACTCTGCAGCTGTGGTGATGGAAGATGCTGACCTATCATATGCGGTTACACGTATCAAGGTGGGTGGGTTTGCGGTTGCGGGACAGGTCTGTATATCCGTGCAGCGGGTGTATGTGGATGCACGAATCTATGATGAGTTTAAGGA
>JAGGUB010000086.1 GCA_021158725.1 Caldifarciminota bacterium
AGTTGGTACCATCCCACTCCACTTTGTATACACCAGTACTTCGGGTAGCATCCACCAACTTACGTACGAGCCGACCACTCAAATCGTATATGTTGATCGTCACATGTACGTTTTCACCTATAATGTGGTAGGTGATCGTTGTCCTATTATGGAATGGATTCGGTACGTTGGGGAATAGCTGCATGATGGTTGGTTTAGCCACGATGCGTTCCTCCACCCCCGGTATTATCCTGCGGGCGACAAACTTCACATACCGTTGTTCACCTCGCGATAGGTCGGGTTGCCCCTCATACCATACATACATGAGTGCAAAGTTATCAGTGATAACCACATCAAGTGCATCTGTATCGATAACCTCAACACTATCCACACGCCATGGGAATAGCACAATAGGAGATCGGTAACCCCATTTACCGGTGTAACCTGGACGACCGGTGCGGTTCATGGTTATACGGAAGATTATCGTATCACGGTCGTCACCTGGTATCACTATGAGTTCCTTAGTGTAAAGCAACGTATCATACACAGCATCGTCGGGTATCCTTGCATCAAGTGCGGGATCACAATATATTGCAGCACCATCGAGGTCGTCAGGTTCACCAATCCCTGGTGTATTGTTGTCGAGATCAAACTTAAACACTTGGTTACCGAGATAGAAGGCCACAGGGAAGGAGTAATGATCCTGCTTACAGAAGTATGCTTTGGTGGCACCCAACTGATAACTATAAGGACCTTCTTCTATCACATACCCACAGTAGATGACAGCACCCCCGTTGTGTATCCATGCAGGTGCCATACAGTGTGGGCCAAATATCTGTGCGATGTTGCAGTTACCTAACCCAAAGTATATCTTGGGGTTGCACGAGACTATCGGTAGGGTGTCATGTTCGTGTGTCTCACCAAACAGGAACCCGTAATCACTCGACCGGAAGTACCCCTCCTGCCCAGGTGTTGGATAATGTAGCTGCCATATGTTATAGTTACCATGTCCACTGGTGAAGAATATATCAACTGAATCACCAAATATCAAGCTATCACCATTGAGCATACTGACCAACCATGCAGTACGATCGGTGGGTCCATCATCATACTGCACCAGCTGTATAGCATCCGGATACTTGATCCAATACCTGCCATAGGTTACCTCACTGGTGGCTATACCCTGTGGGAAATACCTTGCATCACAGCATGCGGTACCACTCAACACCGTACGTATCCATAGGGGTTGATTGCAGGTGACTAACTTCATTGCATCGGATGCATCACATCCGGTAACTATACCCCATATCGCATCACCGTACGGATCGTCGTCCAACATCCTGGTAAACGGCCATACCTGTTCCTGTATAAATGATGGATCCGCCTCGTCCAGCTTACACACAAACGCTATGTAGTCAGGTCGATACTCGGCTACCTCATCAAGTATCGGCCATATAGTGGCTGAGTATGTGAACACCTCACCGTTATGCCGCTGTACTAATGCATCTACGACTGTAGCCCAATCGGGATCGCTGAGTGTTGCCTCACTTACAATTATCGCGTACCGGTAGGTTGGTATCTCACGCTGATATATGGTGAAACAACCATCGGATGTGTCTTCACCTGATAGTCCAGCGAGATCGAACACCTTCACCCGTACCATACATGTAGCTGATGGTGTGTTGGGTATCCTCCACCAGTAGCTACCGGGGTTACCTTCTTGGTAAGTTATAGGTAGCCATGTAGTACCACCATCTATCGAATAATACAGTGAATCACCCACTATAGCACCGTTATCGGTAGCAGTCCACGTTATCTGGTAGACATCACCCGTACCCCATAGCTCACCACCGTTGGGTGATATCAAGTCAACCGTCGGCGGTATGGTATCTGGTACAATTGTGAAGCAACTATCTGATACATCCTCTCCCCTATTACCCCATGGATCGAATGCCACAACCTTCACCATACATAGGTCTGATGGTGTATTGGGTACCATCCACTCGTAACTGCCGGGGTTACCCATCATCCCTGCCACAGGTAACCAACTTGTACCGCCATCTGTTGTGTAATAGATTGAGTCCATCACCACCGTGCTGGTATCGTGTGCGTACCAGGTTATGGAGTGTAGCTCACCCACACCCCATACTTCACCACCGTTGGGTGATATAACCTCAACCTCAGGTGGGGTAAACTCCTCACTCACCGGCATAAAGTAGAAATCGTCCACCCTTATCCAACCATCATGTGTCGACATACCCGCAGATGATGATAGATCCTCGAGAAACACCTCTACGGTTACAACCTCTCCCTTGAAGTTGGATACATCCATGAACCGTTCTGTCCAGTCTATCCCCTCCGTGCTACCAGTACCTTCGTGATATTCCAGGTAGATAGTGTCACCTCCCTCGGTTATCAATCTGACACCCATTGCAGGTGCGCATCTATCCAACCAATACCTAATCCAGTAATGTAACGTATCAGCGATAACCACTACCGTTTGCCTTATATAAGCGTAACGTGGTGTACCGGTGTTACCTGTTACATTCTCTATCATCGCACAGTAATCACCCTGTATAGCTTCAGTATCCTGTAGTGTCACAATAGGTGTGGGTGGGCCACCACCCAGCTCTATCTGCCAACCGCCTTCGGATTCGAAATCACCGTTAATGAACTGGCCTGCTGCATTCACCCCATATATAAACAACAGCGTACCAAAAACAGAGCCGATGTAGCGTTTCATGTCACCTCCTACCTTAAGTTCAATATCTTTGCAATATTGGCATTGGGATCGATCCTCGGTACTTCATCAACATCACAACTTATATATGCACAGGACAGTTATCAGGTCAACCGTTGGTTGACACAGCTTTGCTTTTATTAATTTACATGTGTAGGGGATGCAATGTTATTCGCAATAATTTTGATATCCACATACGATACGCTAACCGTACACTATGCGGAGGGTATTAAGGTTGATGGCAATGTAGAAGTTCAATGGTATCAAGCGGATTCAACCCTTGTCTATCGACAGTTCTCCCCGTATTACGATAGTATTAGCACCTACAGGACAGTAGTCAAATGCCTACAGGATAAGGGTAACTTATACTTTTTGTTTGATATACACACTGGTGGTGAACAACCCATCGTTAAGCTTGCAGGTGCTGAAGATAGGGTGACGGTTTACATTGACCCTATGGACTCAAAAGTTATGGCATATGGGTTCAGCGTGACAGCATCCAATCAGCGCCTTGATTGGCTCGTACTCGACGACGGTAGGTGGAGCGATTACACGTGGGCTGGCGTATGGGAGAGTGCCACACGTGTTTATCGGAACGGCACAGATAATCGGTTAGTGATCGAAATTAAGATACCGTTTAAGACACTGAGGTTCAGAAATGATATAGCGGATTGGGGAGTACAGTTTCGTGTGTATTTTCAGCGATACAAAGAGACAAATTATTGGGTGTTACCGGATCAACGTGAGGGGCTTAGGGTATCTCAATTCGGTATACTTACAAACGTGAAACCCACCGTCGTGGGTTATGGTACAGAAATCTATCCGGTAGGGCTTACAAAACATACTTTGTATCGAGAAGAAAAGAAAACGATACCATGGGTGGGGTTAGATATCACTTGGAAAATATCGCCTTCACTTACACTTAATGTTACTGGGTGGCCGGATTTTGCTGAAATAGAGTCAGATCCCTTCAAGATGAGCCTCAGCAAGTACGAAATCTATTATAGTGAAAGACGACCATTCTTCCTTGAAGGTAAGGAGATATTTGAGCCTTCGGGGTTTGGTATCGTGAAGCCTTTCTATTCACGCAGAGTAGGCCGTCGTATGCGTGACGGTACGGGTGAAGTGCCAATACTTGGTGGCCTCAAGCTGACTGGTAAAACCCGTAGGTGGGAATTTGGCCTATTATCCGCATATACAGGGGATAAGTTCGGTGATTGGGATACCGCCTACGCTACCCTGTGGAACGTCCTCCGCTACAAACACTATATTTTTACGAATTCGGAATTAGGAGGTATGTTAGCCACCCGTATGGATAAGGGCTCCTCTTACTATGTGGTAGATGTAGACGGTAGTTTGCGATCGACACACGATAACCTGACATATCAGGTGGTTGGCAACCTCAGCCACTCATCAGCTGGTATCTTCGTCAGCTGTAGGGGTGAGAAACGGCTATCACAGGAATATACAGTGTTTATGCAATCCACATATACAGGTGAGGGGTTTGATATATCGCCGTTGGGTTATGCGACCACGTTTGCGGGTGATAGAAGTATTTTTCTGTTCATCCATAGGATGAAGTTCATATCCAAAGGCAATCTCGACCGCTGGTCGTATGGGTTAGGCTACAGTAGCAACAAAGAAGCTAACGAACCTTGGTGCCATGCTATGTATCTTAATGGTTACTTGGGGTTCAGGAAGCCGTTCCCAATACGTGTGAACCTATCCATAGGGGGTGGCAGATCTTACGAATCCGGTACCTACTTCTGGAGTAAATCACTAAACTGGAATATTGGGCTAAAACCCAAACAATATAGCTTCTGGATAGGTGGTTACTATGGATATGGGTGGAACTATCGACGTAATTTACTCGCATGGCAAGGTACATTGCAGTTTAGTGCTTATGTACCGTTTTGGGAGCGGTTTTCGTTAAATCCGTTCGGCAACTTGTGGGTCGAGTTAAACCCACATGGTAAGTTATTACAGGTGACGATGACAGCCTCGATATACTTCGATATCATCATCACACCTTACATGGATGTAACGATAGCAGCTAACCCCGTTGCTGTGTATGAAGATGGTAAGCTACAGCTTACACAGGAACGTATCTCATTATTCTACTCGTGGGAATTCAAACCCAAATCCAAGTTCTACTTAGTATGGAATACGCTCTACATACAAAATGGAAACGGTTGGCAACCTATCGAACAAATAGCAGCAATCAAGCTACGCTGGTTGTTCCTGTTTTAGTACGATTTGACCGCGCTTGATAACAGCCAGTATCTTGTTCATACCCATGTCCACCACTGTGATATCGGCAACATAACCAGGTGCAAGCTTAC
This sequence comes from Caldifarciminota bacterium, assembly GCA_021158725.1. Lineage (GTDB taxonomy): Bacteria > Hydrothermota > UBA3073 > NMUJ01 > NMUJ01 > NMUJ01. The sequence continues at coordinate 5,062 of JAGGUB010000086.1, forward strand.
CATATTCGGTCTCCATAAAGCATGCATATGCGGGGTATTCAGTGAACCCCAGTATTGCTTCGTCGTAACTGATACTCAGCTCGTGATTGGGGTGGTGGGTTGCACATTTTATACCAAATAGTGGATCGATATTTGTCACAGGTGAGTCTGAACCGAATCCTACCTTTATGTTACGATCGAATACTTTACGGAATGGGTTCATATTCATTGCTTTACTGTAACCGAGCCGCTCAACGTAGAGATTGTGGAATACGCCCTCGAAGGCGGGTTGCATGGATAACACTATACCATGACGTGTAACCTGTTCGATTTGCTCGTCGGTTATACATTCGGCATGCTCGATCCTATGTCGATGTTGAGGCACCTTCTTATAAGTGTTTAACAGTTGACGGATGGCACGTTCACCTATTGCATGCATGGCCACCTGTAACCCAGTTTCAGCTGCCCTACGTACGAATTGTAGCAGCTCATCATCCGTGAAATATAATACACCACAGGTATCGCTGTCATGATAGGGAGTATCCATTGCCGCTGTATGTGAGCTTATTGAGCCATCCACCAGTATACAACCACCTATACGTGGTAAGCCGAGCTTAACGATTGACTCTATATCTCTTGTTTGCACGTATGGTATCACATCTATCGGTAGGTCATCTTTCAGCTTATCATAAATTTCGTATTCCCTTAAGTTACTGAACAGCCCACAGATTGTTGTCACCCCTTGGTTTATGGCATGGTTGCAAGTCAACCTTATCGCCTGTGCGATTATGTCGTCACCCATAGAGGA
>JAGGUB010000032.1 GCA_021158725.1 Caldifarciminota bacterium
TACTGGGTTTACGCTAACTGAGCTGTTGATGGTGATCGTACTACTCGGTATACTTGCGGCATTCGTCGTCCCACGCATGTTTAAGCTACACGAGGCAGCTCGTATCAATGCCACCAAAGATGAGCTACTACAGCTACGACGTGCAATAGTTGGCAATCCCGACGCCATAAGCGGGGGGCAATACACCGATGTGGGCTATCTCGGTGATGTAGGTAGCCCCCCGCCTAACCTTGAAGCACTCGTCCATAAACCCGACGATGTACCCGAATGGAACCCCTACACACGTATTGGCTGGCATGGCCCCTATATCGATACGCTTGCAGGTGACTACCTTCATGATGCATGGGGTAACGAATACATCTACGACCCCGATCGTCGCATAATAAAAAGCAAAGGCCCCGATGGCATAAACAACACCGATGACGACATAATCGTTAGGTTTTGAGATGCTTAGGGTCAAAACCCGTGAGGGGTTCACACTGGCGGAGCTACTTGTAGTCATCGTAATACTCGGTATCATAGCTGCAGTAGCTACACGTTCGGTTATAGGTGCTTTACAGCAGGGTCGTGCACAGGCGACCATGAAGGAGATGGAAGCCATAGCACATGCTATAGTGGGTAACCCCAACCTCATCGCAAACGGCGAACGTATCGATTTTGGCTTCGTTGGCGACGTTGGTAGGTTACCGAACTCACTCGATGAGCTTGTCCAAGATCCAGGTGACCCCAACTGGCATGGCCCATATTTAGATGTACCGTTTGCAGGCGATACCCAGGGTTACAAATACGATGCGTGGGGAAAGGCATACATCTATGACAATAACAACCTCACACTCAGAAGCGTAGGTGGCCCCGACACCATAGTATATAGAATAGCATCCAGCCGTTCAGATATACTCAATAACCACATACTTGTGACAGTTGTCGATCGTGCTGATAACCCACCCGGTGCAGCACATGATTCGATCACCATATCACTGTATCGTGCACCGGATGGAATTTTTGAAAACTCTTTACAACCCACCCCACATGGTATAGCAGATTTTGATTCAGTAACCATCGGTAGATACTACCTACGTGCTGTGTATGGCAATGATACAGTAGTTAAGGTCGTAACCGTACCGCCACGTGCTATAGTTGATGTCACCGTTAGGTTCGTTAACGCATCCTGGGTATCTACCGCAGGTGCGGGTAACCTTGTCTACGTTGATGGTACCGCAAGGGCATTTGGCTGGTGGCGTGATAATGTCAGGTTTGAAATACGTAACACATCATCTGACACCATATATTACACCTCCATGTCTTGCACATACGATGAGACCGCATGGTACGAACAGGTAAGGATTGACGGCTTCACAGTTTGGGACTACGGTGGTGGCTCACGTGCAGCCAGTGGCCAAACCATAACATTGACAGGCAACCGCTACATACCACCAAGTACTGTAGATACGATACAAATACGTAATTTCAGAGACAATTTCATGGGGTTTGCATTTCCAGTCGATATGCGTGGTACAAACTTTACGGTCCAATTTAACGATGGTTCGATAGTTAGGTTCACGGTACCATTCTAATGCCAGTATATCGTCGTAAATCAGGTTTACAGGTGACACCAACCATAGTAAAGTACGCAGTGGTGCGTCCACATCGTCGTACCTATCGTGTAATACATACCACAAAGCTGGCAATAAAGACAGATGCTGACAAATCGCGTGCGTTTGAGATCATCCGGCGTGGTAATTTTGTTCCATCCGATAAACTCGTAGTCTCCTATCCTACCGATATACATCATGTGGAGGCAATCTTCCCCAAGCTATCAGATAAAGAGTTGCTCCACGCAATAGAATTAAATGCTGAGAAATATCTTACAGATAAACCCGAATCTGTTGCTTATGACTTTAAAGTTACACATAGATTCATGGAGGATCACACCCTCAAACAGCGTGTGTTCATTTTCTCGCTACCAAAAGATAAACTCGAATCCGAACTCTCACTACTTCGTACAGCTCACATATTCCCGTATAGGTTAAGTGATGCATCGTTTGCACTTTGGAACCTCGCCGCATGTACACCTGAGTTGCCACCAAACACATTACTCGTAAACATAGATACAGACTATACGATTATGGTTTACATCCGTGAAGGTAAGCTATGGTTCAGCCGCACCATACCGCTTGGTGTATCAAGCTTATTAAAAGACCTTCAATTAACGATAAGCCTACCCGAAGGCCGTGTGGTAGTAATCGATGCCGATCGTGCCAGTGAGTTACTTGAGAAATATGGCATACCGGAGCCATCAGATGAAACCACTGAAGAAGGTATACCATTCTCGATGTTTAGAACGTTTCATCGTCCATTTATCGAGAAAATATCTATTGAGCTAAACCGTACCATCAACTACATATCGTCGACTTTCAACCGCGACATAGATGCCATCTTCATAACCGGTGATGGCGCCAGTATCAAAAACCTTGTCCAATCCATATCCGAGGAGTTCACCATCCCTTGTAATGAGTACAATATCGACCACATATTTCCAGCAGAATCGAAATCCACCCTACATGAATTCGCTATACCACTTGGACTCGCAATAGATGTTAATAACGTTAACCTATTGCCTCGTGCACTCGAATACGAATGGCATGCTATCCTGTATCGACGTTATGTTAAACTACTTGCCGTGCTATCAATACCTGTATTGATATCCATATATGGGTTGTTACACCTTCAAGAGACCATACTCAAGGAACGTATGGCTTCACTTTCGATCCAGTATAATAATGCCAAAATCACAGCAAACGAATTCATCTCACTCGTAGAGAAACGCGATAACCTACGTAAACGCTTACAATCATTACCGAATGTACCACGTACCCCTCCATATGTTGGGATATTGAAACTTTTATCCAACATTACACCTCCTAATCTACAATTGACGAAGCTGGAATTATCCGATCATCATGCTTTAATCTCAGGCATGGTAGCAGGTACCGATGTGGGGTTGGAATTACAGCTATCACAGTTCTTGCTCAACCTTAATCAATCCCCTTACTTCTCAGCAATCACACTACTGAATAAATCTCACACCACTATCGATGGAATACCTTGCTTAACATTTGACATAGAGTGTAAGATAAAATGAAAGCACACGAACGCCGTACAACTATTATGCTAATCCTGCTAATAGTGGTGATAATAGGTGGTGCATTTTACTTTTTCTTTATGCCTAAAATACGTTCGATCAACACCTTACAGGCTGAAGTGGCTACACTTTCGAGAAGACTTTCCGAAGTACGTCGCTATCGTGACGAACTCAACTCACTTCGTGACGAAGTTAACCGCTTATCTGCACAACTCACACTTACCGAATCGCGTTTCATAACAGGTGAACAGGTGCTCACAGTCATCAATGAGATCGCCGATACTGCCAGATCCTACCAATTGCGATTGGTAAATATAGAGCCACCCGATATCAACTTAATCAGTGATGGCAAAAGCGGTAGCTTACCTGTACATTTCAGGTTATATGGCCGATTTATACAAATAGGTAAGTTTATCGAGCAGCTCGAAAACCTCCAATACGCTATCACTATAAGGGAGATTAAGATATCGTCATCACCCGACCTCTATCCACAAGTATTGGCAGAAATAACTTTTGACTTATATAAATTAAGATGACACGTAAACTGTTGCTTATAGTGTTGCTCGGTGTGTTAGGCTATGCGGTATACACGTGGGTTATGAAACCACCCTCTGGCGGGAAATTAACCCCTAAGCCTATACCGAAAGAGCCTCCAACCGAGCTAAAACTTCATGAGGAGGCAACTCCATCTGTTGGATACGTTAAATATAATTGGAATAAAGATCCATTCGCAAAGTTACCAACTGCTTCACCCACATTATCTCAGGCGTCACAATTACAACTACGTGGTATACTCTGGGATAATAAAGGGGGGCTTGCCATGATAAATGATAATTTAGTAAAAGTAGGTGACACCATCGGTGGTTGGCGTGTGGTACGTATCACTCCCTCATACGTGCTCCTCAAACAGGGTGAAATGGAGATAAAACTAACCCCTACAGAATGATGGTCACTCGTTTGATTGCATTTCTTTTAATTCCATCCATAACAACAGGTGTAACACTGACTTCTGTCGACACCTATAAGATAAAGGATGTGACCTTGGTTACCATATACGGTGACGATACCCTACAGATAGATAATTTCTACCTAAGTAACCCACCTCGCATAGTGTTCGATTTCTATAATGCAGTACCTAAATTACCATCCGTAATACCCGTGAATTTGCCACCCCTTACTCGGCTACGGGTTGGTTACCCAACCATCAAGCCCAACGCCACCCGTATCGTGATGGATGTCACAAACATACAGGGTTACAGTGTATTAGAACGCGATACATCCATAACCGTAGGGGTTGTCCCACTTCATGTCGAAAAACTATATCCTAAAGAAATTACCAAACTACGTAAGGCACCACTTATCACACTTGACCTAACGAATGCCGATATCCGCAATGTGCTCAAAATGCTGGCTGATAGATACAACTTGAACATAGTAATAAGTGAAGCTGTAACCGGCTTCATAACCGTACACCTGAAGAAAGTTACCCCTTTAGAAGCATTTCAATCCATCCTCCAAGCAGCCGGCTGTACATTTGTGGAATCCGAAGGCATACTTATCGTTAAACCGCTTGCTGAGACACACACTATTGAGATGGATACACGCATATTTAAGCTCGAATACCTTGATGCCACTGATGCGAAGGAGAGTATCAAAAACCTCTTATCCCCAAATGGCAAGATAGACGTACTTTATCACACATATACTAAAGAAGGTAAACGTTCCGATCTACTTCTTGTAACTGATATACCGACGAACCTCGAAAAAATAGCACGTGTATTGAAAGAAATGGACAAACCTCTACCTCAAGTCAGTATCGAAGCGAAGTTCATCGAAACGCGACTCACCAAAGACGAAGCTATGGGGATTGACTGGTCTATGCGTCTACGTATGGCAGGCGTAACTGCACCGTTACCACTTATACCAGCCATGCACTGGGAAGAAATGACGATCGCTACATTGTCGCCAGCTGAACTCACTGCGCTGCTCGAGATACTCCAACGTGAAGGTAGATCGCGCTTGCTATCCAACCCACACGTGGCAACCCTCGAGAACCAAACTGCTGTAATAACGGTTGGTACAACTGTACCAATACGTCAGGTGATGATAGAACCCACAACCGGTAGAGAGATAGTAACCTACGTTGAACGCTACATCCCAATATCATTAAAGGTGACCCCACGTATCAGTGAAGACAAATATATCACCATGACGATAACACCATCGGTTGAGGAGATCGTCGAATGGCGTGGCCCACCCGGTGAGGAGCGTCCCGTCACCTCCAAACGTGAAGCTACCACCCAGATAACTGTTAGAGATGGTGAAACGATAACGATTGGTGGGTTGATAAAAGAAGATCGTATAAAGACAACCGGCAAAATACCGATATTGGGTGATATACCCATACTTGGCCGTCTATTCTGTTACGATAAAGTGGAAAAAAAGCGTTCCGAGTTGCTCATACTGATCACACCACATATACTGTCACGCTAATGGAGAAGACCCCATCGCTTCCACAATTGTTGCAACTTGCTGTTAAGCATGAAGCTTCAGACCTACATTTAAGTGTGGGTTATCCACCTATACTTAGGGTTAATGGTGTGCTAACCACACTCCCATTACCACCATATACAAATGATAGGTTAGAAAGCGAGCTGCTATCACTTTTGGATACACATCAACGGCAACGACTGCAAGTTGACAAAAATATAGATTTCGCATTCTCCACACCTGATGCACGCTTCCGGGTGAATATATTCTATCAGCTTGCAGGCATAGCAGCCGCTATTAGGGTGTTATCCACCCGTATTCGTACGTTGGAGGATTTACCTGCACCACCAGCTTTAGCCGAGCTCGTAAAGAAGAAGCAGGGCCTCATACTGGTGACTGGACCAACAGGTTGCGGTAAGTCCACTACACTTGCGGCAATGATCGACCGCATCGATTCCGAACGCCATGCACATATAATAACGATCGAGGATCCAATCGAATACATATTCGAGGGCAAAAACTGTCTCATAAATCAGCGTGAAATAGGTAGGCATGCGAAATCGTTCGCCGATGCATTACGTAGTGCATTACGTGAAGATCCCGATGTCATACTTGTAGGTGAGATGCGTGACCTTGAGACGATATCACTTGCATTAACAGCAGCTGAAACAGGTCATCTTGTGTTATCAACCCTACACACAAATAATGTTGCCGAAACCGTGGATAGAGTGATAAATGTATTTCCAGGTGAACAACAGAACTTCATTCGCCACATATTCGCCAACGTCATACAGGGTATAATTTCACAGAGCCTCGTCCCTAAGCGTGACGGTACACGTAGGATCGCTGTGATGGAGGTGCTGATCGCCACACCCGCAATCAGGAATCTCATCCGTGAGAACAAATCCCATCAGATACTCTCCGTTGTACAGATGAGCACACAGGAGAAGATGCAAACCTTTGACCAGGCATTAGTCAATCTCTACAATCAAGGGCTCATCTCGTACGATACTGCTATCTCATTTGCACGCGACCCCGTATTTGTGGAAAGTTCGGTTAAAATGTCCAAATAATCGTACCACCCGATTCAAACTTGACTTGATAAGAAATCAACTCATAATTATTCGATATGCGTGCTATATGGAAGGGAACAATAACATTTGCCTTGGTAAATATACCTGTTAAACTCTACACCGCTGTACATAGTCGTACAATATCGTTCAAAAGCCTATGCCCCCACTGTCATCTACCATTGAGGTACAAAAAATGGTGCAACCACTGCAACAAAGAGATCGATAAGCCACTCAAGGGGTACGAGATCTCCAAAGGTGAATACGTTATCGTTGAAGATACTGATTTCGAAAGTGTAAAGATAAAGTCCACCCATACGATAGAGATTACGGAGTTCGTACCACGTAAGTTATTGCCAATGATCTTCCACGAGAAATCGTTCTATATCGCACCTGATGAAGAATCGGCCAAGGTTTACTCTGTATTTTATCATGCATTAAGGGAGCTCGACCGCATAGCGATTGGTAGGTTCACTTTCCACAATCGCGAATATATAGTAGCTATAGAAGCTGGCGACAATTGCCTACACCTACATTTTGTGTACTATCCCACGGAGGTTAAGCCCTCCATGGGTATTACGGAGGTCGTATCTCTACCGAGCCCAAATTCCGATGAATTAGCGCTTGCAAAAGAGCTGATCAATCGTCTCACGAAGGAGAAGCTCGATCTCACCAAATTCAAAGATCGCTACACAGAGGGATTGTTAAAGATAATCAAAGCCAAAGCCAAAGGCGAACGCATTGAGGTCACCGAAAAGTCAGAAGCCCAACCCACCGAAGCCAACCTCATGGATATACTGAAAGCATCACTTGACCAACTTAAATGACACCAACATTACGTCCCATGCTATGTAGTGAGGGCAGTACAAAGTTGTTAGAAAGTGGTAACTACCTTTTTGAACCCAAACTCGACGGCATACGAGCGCTTATCGAAAAATCTGGCACCTCAATCAACATAATCAACCGTCGCGGTAAAATCGTCACATACAAATATCCTGAAATTGTTAGGAATATCAACCTACATGCAGAAACAGTTGTACTCGATGGCGAGATCGTAATCTTAGATGGTGGTAGACCCAACTTCTACAGGATCGAAGAACGTGAACTCATCTCCGACCCATTAAGGATAGAGATACTATCGGAACTACATCCTGCCACATACTATGTGTTCGATATCCTTTACGTTGACGGTGAACCACTCCTATCCAAACCACTTGAAGAGCGTAAGAAATTGCTCAATACTATAGTTCAACCCCACCCCCGTATTGACCTATGCCTATACACAGAAGATGGTAAGACACTTTTCAATTCCATAAAATCGTTCAACCTCGAAGGAGTAATAGCCAAGTTGAAGGGCAGCCCATACGAACCCGGTAAACGCTCACGATACTGGTTAAAGATCAAGAATTACAAAACCATCGATACCATCATCTGTGGTTACACATATGGTAAAGGTGTACGTAGCCAATACTTTGGTGCACTTGTGCTCGGTTTATACAAAGGAAATAAGCTCATGTATATCGGTAAGGTAGGTACTGGTTGGACTGAACTCCAACTTAAACACTTAGTCGAGCTTTTAAAACCACTACAGATAAATACACCACATTTCGATATACCCTATGAAGTTATCTGGGTACGCCCTTGTTTGGTTGCTGTAATCCAATATATTGAATGGACAGAGGATTTGCGTTTACGTAACCCTTCATTTAAACGTCTGCGGTTTGATAAATCGCCGGAGGATTGTAGATTTAACGGAGCAGCTATTACAGCTAAAAGATAGTTCCTTCCGTCTATGCCGATATAGGTGTATAAGGGTCATCCCCAACGTAAAAATTATACTCCCTATAGGTAATACATCACCATAACGTGCGTAGAAGGTTTCCTCTTCCCTTATGGGTACATTCGCCACTATCACAGCTTCCGTGAACAACTTACTCTCGTAAGGTACCTCACCGTTGGGTAACACATACATCGATATACCAGTATTCGCACATCGGATCACCGGTATACGAAACTCTATCGCACGCATAACCGGCATAGTAGCATGTTGATAGGGTCCCCACGAACGGCCAAACCACGCATCCTCGGTTATATTTACGAGAAGATTGGCTCCATTCAATACGAACCTACGGACCAACCTCGGGAATATTGACTCAAAGCATATCAATACCGCAATATTGTATCCATCTAACTGAAATACCTTGAATTCCTTTCCTTTTGCAAAATTACCTTGCCCAAACCTAAATATACGCTGTAGAACAGGAAAATATTCATCAAACGGTAACCTCTCCGCAAACGGTACCAGGTAAATTTTATCATAGTGATCCATACCATTATTAGGGACCAAAAGTATAGCTGAATTGTACACTTTACCATTATCTAACCTTGTAGCCCCAAATATCAACGGCGTATTAATAGAGTCGACAAACTCCACAATTTTATGATAAAAAATCCTGTTAGTATCAAGTACAAACGGGAAAGCTGTCTCTGGCCACACGATAAGATCCACATTCAAGTTGTGACACATGTTTTCAAGCTTATCGATACGTCCACTAAGCGGTAATCGTTTGACGTAAGGTTCGATGTTCGGCTGTATAATCGCAACCTTTAATTTTGGCCGATATTGTAGCGCCATCTTTTTAACCCCATACAAGTATATGCATACAAACAGTGTAATAATGGGGATGATCATCCATCTACGACGCAAAAATAGCAAATAATAGAGTAGGAGGTTGACCAGCATCACTATAAAGCTTATCCCGTAAATACCCACTATATCCGCAACCTGTACCATCTTTAGGTACGGTACAAGCGCATACCCAACGAGCCCCCATGCAAACCCTATTTCCGACGTTAGTGAACGCAGAAATTCCAACCCCACCCATAAAAATGGTGTCATCCACATTGGCAATATTTTAGCCCCTACACCCACCAATACCCATGGAATGGAAAGATAGATTATAAGGAGGGTCACCCCCACGATGAGCCATCCCTTTGCATGCCCTACATCTGCAAAATACAACCATCCGTAATAGATAGCATTGAATATTATAGCAGCAACACCGGTAGAGATACATACATCACGTAACGGTCGATTCCGTATCACCCATAGTAATGGTATGTAAAAGATGAATACCAATATTGGAAGGTATCGAAATGCAATTAACAAAAGGCTACCACTAAGTATACCAAGAATTAACGGTTTGCATCTTTCAATTTGCATTCTGCATTTTGCATTGAATCATAACGACTATCGCAGTATGATAGCATCTCTCTCCGGTCCAGTAGATATCCATTTAATAGGTACCTCTAACGTATCCTCGATGAATTTCAGGTATCGCTTTGCATTAAGTGGCAGTTCACTATATCTTTTGACCCCCCGTATATCAGTATTCCACCCTTTAAGTGAAACGTATATGGGATGTGCATCATCCGTTATAAACGGTAGCTCTTCTTTGTATCCGATAGCCACTTTAATTTCAGGCAACCCCGTAAGAACGTCAAGTTTGGTGATAGCAAGTTTATCTACACCATTAAGCTTAACTGCAAATTTCAACCAATAGAGGTCAAGCCACCCACATCGACGTGGACGTCGTGTTGTCGCCCCATATTCCTTGCCACGCTCACGTAGTGATGACTCAAGTTCGGGTTCCAACTCTGTAGGTAATGGTCCATTCCCTACTCGTGTGGTGTAGGCTTTGAACACCCCTATCACTTCGGTAATCGCTTTCGGTGATATACCCAACCCTATACAGGCGCCACCAGCAATTGTATGTGACGCTGTCACATAAGGATAGGTACCGAACCCTACATCAAGGAACGTACCCTGTGCCCCCTCCGCAAGTATAGATTTACCCTCATTTATGGCATCATGTAATAGTTGCACTGTATCACAAACATAAGGTGACAGCGCATCGTGATACTTGATGTAATGATCGAGCAACTCCTTAGGAAGATGGTCCACATATTGCGGATAGAATATATCGACGATTCTCAGCCCCTTACGTCCATACTTGTCACGATATGCGGGCCCAATACCACGTTTGGTGGTACCTACCAGCTTATCTTTTGCATCCTCTTCTTTATGGTCAGCTCTCACAACATGCGTACGCCAGTCGATTTTCAACCGCCCATCAACTGATATCCCTAATTCTTTCAGGTAACGTATCTCGTCCAACAATACAGGTATATCAACCACCATACCTGGCCCTAATATACCAGTTATGTGATTATGAATTATACCAGACGGTATATGATGGAAAGCGATCTCATTACCTTGCCACACAACAGTATGGCCAGCGTTAGCACCACCCTGGAAGCGTGCCACGATATCCATATCCCTACATAGGAAGTCTATTAGCTTACCTTTACCTTCGTCACCCCATTGTAGCCCCACAACTACCTTAACCATCAGTACGCAACCCCCTCATCTAATATGTAATCCATAGGGTTCTTGTGGCGGTTGAAATATCTAACTTCATAATGTAGATGTGTACCAGTTGTTCTACCCGTATGACCCATTAAACCTATCACTTCACCACGACGTACAACTTGCCCTTCCTTTACGAGTATCTTCTTCAAATGTCCATATAATGTAGAGTAGCCGAATCCATGGTCGATGATTATCGTTTTACCATAACCACGTACCCAACCAGTGAAATGCACAATACCATCGGCAGTCGCTACCACGGGTGTACCTTCAACGTTAGCTATATCGATAGCGGGATGGAACTCACGTCTGTGGGTGAACGGATCACGACGCCACCCATAACCTGACGTTATGTAACCAGGTGCCGGCCATATCGATGGTATATGTGCGAATAGGTACTCCTTCTCTTCTATGGCGGACTCTATTTTCTTAAGCTGGGATTCAAGCCATGCTTGACGTTTCTCCAACCACATAATGTTATGTTCGAATAGATTGCCACTGGATCCTGTTGATACAGGCTCGGGAAACGGTTCTGGTAAGATATTCCATACCACACCAAATTTATAAAGGAAATCTTCTAATTGACTTAACTGCTCACCAATACGTGTAACCCGTTCCTGTAGGTTAACGAGCCGTTCAGCTGCTTCACGTCGTCTCTCGAATAGCTTTTGTTCACGTACATTTATCTCACCACCCGTTATTAAGTTAATACTAAGTTTTAGCGACAAAATGAATATAAACAATACGAATAGAACTACAGGGTATATCCACCTGCCATCTATATACAGAATTTTTTCACCATATATCACTACCCAACGACGCATACAGTTTTAAAAATAATTTACACCTTATACAGTCAATCTTCTGGTATCATGAAGACATCAATATAATTGGTATCAACTTTCCCAACGCGAAACGACAAGTAGTAGGGGTAGTAACCATGACGCTTGAAAATTGCAATATACGTACCAACAGGTAATTCAATCGTAATCTCATGTGTAGCCAGATATTCAACGCTATCCACTGTAATGTATACACTATCGAGTGGTGTATTATCACGTTCATCGTATATCCTAAATCTACAAATATGAGAGGTTTTGATCTCTACCTGGAAATCTACCCTTATGGAAGTATCGGAAGCCACCTCTACAAAAGCGGAATCTACCACATTATCACGTATTTTTACCTGGATCATGTACTCCCCAGGCGGTACTTCAAATTGATAGTATCCATCATCTGATGTAGTTACAAACATATGTGCATATTTTAATATCACCTTGATACCGGGTATGGGGACCCCCGATCTGTCAACAACTCTACCCCACACGATGGATCTCGTCAGCTCCTTGGGTTTAGGGGTAGACGGTTTCGTTAAGGGGTGGGTCCACGCTAAAGTTATCACCCAATATGGTGGGCTACCTTTAACATTGCAACCACACATAACTGACCACCTTCCAATGGATAACATCGAATAAGGTAATAATCCCTCGTAACGAATACCTCGTACCCCTATACCACACTTTAACTTGGAATGTGCAAACTCTGTCGCCACCTCATAAAGTAATACTCTCCTACGTGAGTAGTATAGTGCCAGATCAACCGTTAACAACGATACCATATATGGTATAAGCAACCCAACATAGTAATCCGTATACTTGTAACCCAGAAGCACCCCAGCACATATATCCAGATCTCGGGTTACAGGTACCCTATAGTCGACCGCAACCTGTATAGGGTATGTAAGGGTTATCCCCCCAATATTGGACCAAACCCTTCTTTGTGATCGAATTATCGGAAATATTGAATATCCATCCACACCAAACTTGAAGCCACCCCCACATTGTAAGTATGTATCACTAATGCGATACATAAAGCAAAACGGAGGATGCTCCTCAACTGATAGAACCAGTATCAGCAGTATAATTTGACCCATAAATTTCGTAATCCTTCCAAGATAGTATAAGGTAGCCTACACTCACCCAGCCGCGGATAACCTTCACGATCACCATGTGAGTCAGATCCACCTGTAACTATGAGGCCAAGCTCTTTTGCTATCCGCTTATATCGGGCTACATCCTCGTTGGTATGCGTAGGATAATATACTTCTAACCCCAACAGCCCATGCTTTTTCAATTCAGGTATCAACTCATCGTACCCTAATTTACCAGGGTGTGCCAACACCGGTATACCTTTTACTTCCCTTATAATATGGATCACCTTTTCCGGTGATATAGCCTCCTGTGGTACATAACATGGAGCTTCGTTCCCTATGTATTTCTCAAAAGCCTCACGTTCAGTAGCTACATACCCCATGTACTTCATAGCTTGCGCGATATGAGGACGTCCGATCAACCCAGACCTGGTAAATTGCTGCACGATCTCGATTGGCACTTCTATATTATATCGTTTCAACTTATCGAGTATCTTGAGTGCACGTTCGTAACGCGATACTTTCATATAGTTGATAAAACTTTGGAGTTTCGGTGAATGCAAATCTATGAAATACCCAAGTATGTGTACACTTTTGCGATTTTTATAAGATGAAAATTCAACCCCTGGGATCACCTCGATATCACCATTATCATCGACTATTCTTAACGCCTTGAGGTTACCTTCAACGGTATCATGATCTGTTATCGATATTGCGGATAACCCCACCTCACGTGCATGCTTGAGTAGCTTCTCCACAGAATATGTACCATCAGAGTAATTAGAATGTACATGTAAATCGATATATTTCATCTCCTAAACTTATCCACGAGATAGCGTTGCACCACTGGCGGTACGAAATGTGAGACATCGCCACGTTGTGCTGCTATCTCACGTACCATGCTTGAACTCAGATAGAAGTATTCCTCACGTGGCATCAAAAATACTACAGTTATCTGTGGAAACAATCTACGGTTGGCCATCGCCATCTGAAACTCGTAGTCGAAATCCGATACCGCTCGTAATCCCCTTATTACCGTGTTGACGTTACGTCTACGTAGGTAATCCACCAGCAGTCCCTCAAACGTATCCACCTCAACCCTTTCCTTACTCTTAAGGCTCTCCTTTACCATGGTAACACGTTCCTCAAGTGTAAAAAATGGTCTCTTGGAACTTATGTCATCCTGTGCATGTATAGCGATAGCTACAATTACACGATCGAATATGGTGAGTGCCTGCTCTATAACATCAATATGTCCGTAAGTGATGGGATCAAACGTCCCCGGATACACTGCATATTTCATCTTACAAGATAGTAAACTCGTTTATCACCTGGTTTTATCATACCCCATCTGGATCGTACATAACGTTCGATATTTGCATCTTCCTGTACCTCGCTTATCAGCCAGCGCATCCACACAAGTTTCGCCTTAACGATTGCAATCTCATCCGCCAGCTGGTTAGCGTATCGCCAACGTTCAACATAGCTTATCAAATTATAGGGGCTAAACCCATACAAATAAATGATGATCGCAACTAATATCATCAATACCGCGTAACGGCAAAATTTACGTATGGAAGCACTCACCATAACATTTAAAATTACTAAAATATGGCAAACGACAAGCCATATTTTCTATTCCCACCAGATAGCAATAATAGATCATACCTAGCAAACGATCACAACACGATGGTAGACTCTAACGTTATGGCCACCCCTTTTGCCCAGGGATATATGCCATCCACAGAACATAAGGATATATTGCAATAGAAATGTGGTAGCTTCACTCTTATAGTGGGTATAAACGCTATCCCTTTATAGGTGTAACCCACTCCAACACCTAAGTCTATCCAACGCCACCCTTCATAAATAGTGAAGGCTATCCCTTCACCCCCTTTTGGGCGTGCAGCTGTTTTATATAACTGATAGTCCAATACAGTACCAAATTTCCAGTCACCCGCATCATATTTTGCATATGCACGACAGATTGTTGGCAACGTAGTTGTAAACTCATCAACTTCTGTCACCTCATATTCGGTTAGCCATATCTCCTCTAAGCTATCGAGCATATCCAATGCGAAGCTGTCAAGCTCATATGTCCATTCTCTCTGTTCACCCTTATCCCATACGAGGTTACCAATCTCCGTAATTGATACCCCATATTCCCAACCTCCTGGCTGTTTTATCGTGATACCGAAATCCATCCCATAACCGCTACCGGATTCACTAATCTTAGCACTTACATCACCATTGCCATAGATGTAATTTTCTGTAGTCCTACCGATGAAATCGAACCTTTCCACTCCTATATAGTATAGCCCACGATAGATATGGAACCCTACCCCTACTTTTAATTGCTTATTACCAAGTTCAAAAGGAACACTTACACCTATACCCACATCGTAATACAGATTCGCTTGGTTATCCATCGGTTCACTATGTATTTCATATGTGCGGTTCAGCTCATTACCGATAAGTAGTAGATCCAGCAACTCTTTCGCCAGATATAAGCGACCGCTTCCCCTGAGTTTCACAGCAAACCCCACATTCTTATATGCTATACATAGAATGTGGCCACTTAATTCACCAGTAGCCATAAACCCATCCAACGGCATCGATTGCAGTAACTTCTGTTTAAACGGCTCATCAATCTTATCCACCATCAACTCGCTATAAGGTAAACAGTTGTTGAATATCTCCGCCTCCAGAGTCAATAGGTTGATCGTCCATCCTTCCGTATAGATGAGTGCGGGATTCCATCCCATCGCTTGAGGTCCCTCTGGTATGAACCCCCCAACTAACCAAAGTATGAACATCATTTTAGCTCCTCCTTCAGTCTAACCCTAAGCACAAGGTATGCGTATCTGTAGCCAATGTAGTCGTTTGCAGTAACGGTGATGGTATCGGTTGCAGGTACATAAACCACAGGTATCACCATCACGCTATCTTGCCTAAGTATCTGCTGAAGCATTGCTAACCGTTCATCGGTAAACTCCATCCTTATAGTTGTATCTACTGGCATGACCGCTACACCTCGTTCGTCGGTAGGTGCTGCTGGGATATGCACCTCTATATCGAGGCTATCTAACCGTATTGTGCTATGAAGTTCTATCGGGAAACGGTTTTCGATGCTGACCACTGCTTCGACTGCTGTGATTTGATCCACACCTTCGATCCCCATCTCAGCATAGGTGGTATCCATGAACAAAGTATCCGGGGCTGTCAAAACAACCGTAAGTGGTGCTATGGATTCACCATACAGTTTCACCCAGCTATCGTACCATATTGCACCACCCTGTGGTGGCAAACCAACACGTGCACCCACTATTACTTCATGAGGCCGGAAATTAAGTATATCTGAGATATCACACTCTATAACCGATGTATCAGGCTGTGACGGGCTACCACGTGCTATCCTTCCCGTATATGAACGTATAAGCTCACCCTCATCACCTACAGCATTTACATCGATTTGCAAATCCGCATCAAATCCAACCGTGTTTATGAACACAAGCCTAAGGAGACTCGAACATAGGTTGAGGTGCTCCATCTCCGTGGGTAGGTCCAATTCTATAGTCTCAGGCGATGTAGCTTCCATTATCTCCTCAACAATTCTACCATATAGCCAATCAATATTTAGCGTATCGAAGTAAACATGAAGTCGAGTTGAAGAAGCTGCATCTATAGCTATTGGTATTTCTGGTATATTTAGCTCCATATAGAAATGCAACCTATTGCCCTCCGTCCTTAAATAAGTGTTATCCATGTCGAACCTAACACTATCTACCGGGGGTGTGAAATCAAACTCAAACCCTCTCGCCATCTCATACACATAAAGTGAACAACGAAAAGGTATATTCCACCCACTTTCGAGCTTCAACCCTCCACAACCTTTGCTTATATGTAGACTGTCTACAACAAACGGCAGGTCTGTAATCTCCACAAACCTATCATTACGTAATCTAAACGCAGTCGCATACCCGTAAATGTATGTGGCGACCAATGAATCGATCTTGAGTCTAAAAATTATCGAATCATCTCTGGATATACTTACTGATTGACCGTCGGTGCCGGGTGACTCCCAGCTTGCATTTATCTGCATGTATCTGGATAATTTCATATTCTCCACGTAGATGGTATCCAACATACTATCATGGGCTCCAATATACATATATGAGAGTAGCAGCTGCTGTGGGTTATCAGGATTACCGAGCTCAAAATATATCGAATCGAATGGCACCTCTGTATAGTTATGTATTGATATAATAATTTTGCCGGTCTCTAACATTATGGAATCCAACACATCGCCAACATCATGGTAAGACTCTACCTCGTTATAGAAGGGATCGATCGGTCCATAGTATGTGCTCTCAGGTAAACTATAGGGCAATATCTCTTGTAGTGTGAATTTAATATTGATTGGCTTCACCCCCGTGATTAAAAAATCTCTTAGACTCAACTCAGTATATCCTCTACGTTGATGTAAATTAAACGAATCTGAGAAGTTGAGCGACTCACGCGCTACTTCGAAATATACCTGTAGAATGGAATCATCTCCTACCCTTAAATAGTCCATATCCTCAATAGAGATACGAAAGCTGTCGGGCTCATGGAATATTGGTATAGTGAGTTGTGTTTCCAAATCCAATCTTTGTGGCCTCCTACAACTGGCCATGTATAAGCAACCGATTGTCATCATCACATATAGCCACAGCGTACTATAACTTCCTTTCTTCATAACACCTTAAATATAAATCTAACTCATAGATGTAAACGAAACTAAATGGATACTTACTATATGTTGTGGATACGACCGTCCTTGAGTTCCAAGACACGATCTACCAACTTAAGTGTAGACTCATCATGCGTTATAATGAGTGCAGTTCGTCCCTTAAGCACCTCTTCAAGTGCAGCTTCTATCTTTTGAGCTGACTCCCTATCCAGATATGCAGTTACTTCATCCAGTATCAGTATTTCAGGTTCCTTGTAAATAGCGCGTGCAAGTGCCAACCGTTGACGTTCACCCCCCGATAATGTAACCCCCCTCTCCCCTATTATGGTGTTATAGCCATCCGGCAATTTACTTATGAACTCATCTGCATGTGCAAGTATAGCGGCACGTTTCACCCTTTTAATATCAACAGTAGGTTCGCCAAGCGCTATATTTTCTATAATAGTGGTATTAAATAGTATCGGTTCTTGGGTTACCACCCCTATGTGTTTGCGCCAACTCCTTAAATCTATTTCACGTAGGTCGTGACCATCCACGATTATCCTACCATGTGTGGGTTCGTAAAACCCGAGCAACAAATCGACGATCGTGGTCTTACCCACCCCTGAGGTACCTATAATTGCTATCTTTTCACCTTTGTGGATACTAAAACTCACCCCCATCAATACATACTCTGTATCGTACGCAAAGTGTACATTATCAAACACTATACATTCTTTAAGCCCACCCAATGGTATGCCACCGTGTGTACGTTCACAGGGTAACTCCATCACCCTATACACACGATCTGTGACATTTATTGCACGTTGTAGCAATGAATTAGCTTGTGCAACATTTCGTATTGGCTGTACGAGTGCCACAATTGCACCTATAAATAGTATGAATTCAGACGCTGTTAGTACATTTTTGATAAATATCGCGTATGCCCCCAATATCAACATTACTGCTATAGCTAACGCAAACATAAACTCTGCCAACGGTGTACCTATGAGACTTAAACGCTCAAATTTCAACATAGTCCGCATATGGGCAAGCGTGAGCTCATCGAACCTACGCTTATCTTCGGCTTCTGCTGCGTATGCTTTTATCACCTTTATGCCACCAAAAGTTTCACTCAGTGCACGTGTCACCTTTGCCATCCTATTCTGTACGCGTTCGCTTTCATGCCGTAATTTCATACCCAACCGCTGTATGATGAAAAATATTGGCAAGAATATAGCCACTGTATATAAAAAGAGCGTAGGCGATAAATATATCGCTATCCCACTGTACACCAGTATAAGCATGGTCTCACGAATTATGGGCAAAAGTCCATCTTTTATACCACGTCTGATACCGTCAACATCACTCGTCGCCCTCGCTATTAGGTGACCTGAATGTTCTCTCACAAAGTATGACAACGGTAAAGCATGTATATGTGTATAAAGTTTATCACGTATCTCTTTGATGATACTCTCTTCCAGTTGTGCTCCAAGGTAACGCTGAGCATATCCCACAATACCACGTAATAAGAAGATCACCACAATGAGGCCACTTATCAGAGTTACTGCCTGCATAGGTGTATACCTCAAAAAATACCGGTTAAAGTTACCAAGAATACCAGATGTTTGTGTATCCACACGAAATATGGAGCTCACCAGCGGCATTATCGCGGTTAAAGATATCCCAGATAGTACAGCGTATATGAGCATCAACAATAGTATCAACAACAATCTACCCTTACGGGGTGACAAATGTCGTAGGATATATTTCATAGCATGAATTTATTACCCAACTCGAACGCCTTCTTGTTAACATCTATGTAATTTTTCTTGATACGATTGCTAAGCGCATACATCCATGCCTCTTGTGGTAGTGGCAAGAAACGTGCCAACACACCCAATATGACCACGTTCAACGTACGTGGGTTACCGGCACGTTTCGCCAATTCCAGCCCCGGCAACAGATAAGCTTTATCAGCGTATTTCTTGACCTTATCCAATACATCATGAGGATACGTAAATTCACCTGTAAGTACTGAGAGTGGCATCCATTCATAGTCATTTATCAGGCATATCCCCCCTCTACGTAAATATTTGAGTCCACGTAAGGCTTCGAGTTTCTCAAATGCTACCAAGAAATCGGCTTCCCCCATCCCTATGAGTGGAGAGAAAACCTTGTCACCAAACCTTACCCCACTTTCGACACTACCACCACGTTGTGCCATACCATGGACTTCACTCTTCTTAACATCATACCCCGCATACATCGCAGCTATTGCAAGTATATCACTGGCTACTAAGATACCCTGGCCACCGACTCCCGTAAACATTACTGAATATAGCCTATCTGCCATGTTATTGAGGTTCTGAAGTTATAAGACTATCCAAGATGCTTGTTAGCGCATCCTCCATACCCGGGTAGAAGCCAACAAACTTCTTATGTATGAGGTTACCCCTACCCAATACATAAGTTGTAGGTATAGCCTTTATTTTATAGGTTTGGGCTACACGATTGGTGCCCATCAAAATGAGATAATTTATATCCATCTGCTGTACGAAATCGCGTACCCTGTCTTTTCTATCGGACACCGCTACCCCTATAACTACAACCCCCTTCTCCTTATACTTATTCTGTATTTGCTTAAGATGTGGTATCTCTGCACGACATGGAGCACACCATGTAGCCCAAAAATCCAGCACAACAATTTTATCCCCATAATCAGCCAGCGAATGCTTATTACCCTGCAAATCCTCCAGTGTGAAGTTTGGTGCCTTTTTAGCTCCTTCACTCTTACAGTTTGTTACACCTATGACCATAATGAGTATAGTTAGCCATCGCATCACTCCCCCAGTATTTTGTCGAGCCATCTCGTAAGCTTATCCTTAGGTAATACTCCCACAATGCGATCAACCTCTTTACCAGCCACAAACACAATAAGTGTGGGGATACTCTTTATTCCATATTTAAGTGTGATAGATTCATTCCCATCAGCGTTCAGCTTACAGAACTTTATCTTACCCTCGTATTCGTTGGCAAGCTCCTCAAGTATAGGGGCGATCACCTTACAGGGTGGGCACCAAGGTGCCCAAAAATCTACCACCACAGGGAGTGTAGACTTTAAAACCTCCTCTTCAAAATTCTCGCTGTTTACTTCGATAGGTTCCATATCTTTTCAATATACTGTTGTGCCATATATGCGGCAAGTGCACCATCACCCACTGCAGTAGCTATTTGGCGTAATACCTTACGACGTACATCACCTGCACCAAATACTCCTGGTATAGAGGTTTGCAAATTCTCGTCCGTCACTATATATCCTTCAGCGTCAAGTTTCACCTTACCACGTAGGAACTCAGTTATTGGCTTTAACCCCATATACACGAAGACTGCATCCGCTTTGATAATGTGTTCATCATTATTGACCATATTTAATACACGTACGGCTTCCACTTTAGTGTCACCTTCTATGGCGATAACCTTATGATTTGTGAGTAATTCAATATTTGGCACATGTTTAACCCTATCCTGTAGGATTTTCTCGCCAGTAGGTTGCGGTAAAATCTCTATAATGGTCACCTTGTTGACAAATCTTGCAAGATATAAACTCTCCTGTAAGCCTGAACTGCCAGCACCTACCACTACAACATCCTTACCTTTGAAGAATGGTCCATCACATATTGCACAGTATGAAACGCCACGTCCACGTAGGGTAGCTTCTCCTGGTACATTCAACCTGATAGGCTCGCATCCAGTTGCAATTATAGCTGCCTTACCTAAGTAAGTTTTGTCAGTGGTTACGAATTTTTTAACCTCCTCTTCTACATCAAATTCTATCACCTCTGTAGATGGTATGACCCTTACACCTAAGGATTCGACCTGTTTTTTTAGCCGCTCTGCAAGCTCAACCCCTGAAATACCTTCCGGGAAGCCCGGATAATTTTCGATCCTATCCGTAGTTGCTGCTAACCCACCAATCGCATGCTTTTCAAGTATCACGGTGTCTAATTTTGCCCTCCCTGCATAGATACCAGCTGTTAAGCCTGCGGGACCTGCCCCCACTATGATAAGATCGACCTTTTCCATAGACAACTAAAATACTTGGTTTATGTATCTGTCAACGGGTGCTTATCGACTGTCAGCTTATAATTTTACCATAAACTTAGTGACTTCACTTGCCTGTAGCGGTTCAGTTACGAAGAAACTGCGGTTACCTCTTTTGTCCCATACTATCACACGACGTTCACCTTTCGCATAGCGTAGCAATATCCGCATAGCGAGTTGTAGATCCTCAAGCTTACCATGTCGTAACACCCCTATGGGTGCATTATCGAGGGGTGTCCTTAGCAATACATCGTTCTCCTCGGCTAACTGTTCGAGTTTATTATTCTCGGAACGGTTACGTCCCAATATCAGTTTACTACCACTCGGTAGCCTAAAGTGGCGACCAAGTTTCAGTAATATCACATCTTTTACGGAAAGTTCGTCATACTCTATGGCATCTTTTACACGTTGTGAGAACCCCGGATCCGTAAGCAGGCATCCACCTGCAGGTGCAGGAAACTCTTTTATACCGAATATCTTGGCCAACTCTTCCTGCATATAGCGGCCACGTCCTGATATTGCAAGCAAGCGATTTCTATCGAGTATACCTTTCTTTTCGGGTATAGTCTCCCACAGTAGCTTCTGTGAGAGCGGTCGTACAACCTTATTCTCCAACCCAGCACACCGTTCTATATAACGCATAATGTGTCGCATCTGGGTCATCGGGCGTTGTCCCACGACCTCACCCGTAAATATAAAGTCATCTTCATCTTCCATAAACTGCTTAGCTTTAACCAACGTCATTATGCGACAGTCGATACACGGGTTCATCGTATCACCATAACCGTGGTTCGGCTGTTTAACGATCTCAACCATATCCTCACTTACATCTATCACCTCAAGTGGTGCACCTAAATTTTCCGCATAATGTTTAACATCATCCACTCTCTGTGTCAAGAATACGTGCGTAAAGTGCACCAGCAGCACATCCACTTTCTGTACCATTATGAGTTTGGCAGCCAGCTGGCTATCGAGGCCACCCGAAAACAACCCTATCCCTCTCATTATATAGGTTGGGTTTCAAGAATCTTTTTGATCTGGCCCTCTGAACGCGCCCGTAATAGATTGAGCCTTACCGTCGGTTGTTGTATAAGCCGCAACAATCCCGCCAATGTATCCACATATTTAGATCTATCATTCGATACCAATAGAAAGAAGATATATACCGGGCGACCATCTAATGCATCGAAGTCGATACCTTCCCTTTTTATGCCAACTGCTAACCCTGTAGTTCTGGCATATGTACCCAAGTATCGAAGTATAGCTACACCTCTACCTGGAGCTTGTGACATGATCTTATTGCGTGCCAGGATCGCTTCCAATATATTCTCGATATCTCCTATCTGTTGCATGGTTTCGAGTAATTCTCTCGCAATACTTGCCTTATCCGTACCTTTTAGATTGAGTATGATGTTGGATTCCGGGATCTGTAGCATTAAAGTATATAGCGGGCAGGTTCTAACTTCTCAACGATCCCTTTTAGCTTCTTGTCAACTTCAGCTTCAGTGATTACCAGCTTTTTCATATCTCCACGTGGCATCTCATATAAATAATCCTTAAGCAGTGTGAACATCACAGTATACAGGCGACGTGCACCTATGTCCTCGGTTTCGCGATTCACCAACGCCGCATAATACGCAATACGTGCTATAGCAGTGTCGGTGAACTCGAGATCCACGCCTTCTGTTTTGAACAGCGCCTTGTACTGTTTAGTGAGTGCATTTTCAGGTTCCACCAATATGCGGGCGAACTCCTCCTCTGTTAGGGGTTGTAACTCCACCCGTATCGGGAAACGGCCCTGAAATTCAGGTAGAAGGTCGGAGGGTTTCGACTCACTGAACGCACCTGCTGCTATGAAAAGTATATGATCCGTCTTTATGAGCCCATACTTTGTAGGCACGGTAGTACCTTCAACAAGTGGCAACAGATCACGTTGCACCCCTGTACGTGACACGTCAGGCCCTACGGTTTCACGACCCACTATCTTATCGACTTCATCGAGGAAGACAATCCCTGTCTCCTCCACCCTACGTTTGGCTTCCTCTATCATGCGTTCCTTATCGAGTAATTTATCGGCTTCCTCCTGTACGATGACCCTGAACGCCTCCGGTACACGCATCTTTTTACGCTTCCGTACCGGTGGCAGTAACTGACCCAGTGTTTTCATAAGTTCGTCAGGCGGTTCCATAGCACCCATCCCCGGTATGAATATCTCTGCCATAGGGATAGAGGGTGGTACCTTTGTATCTATTTCAATATATTCAGTATCAAACACACCCTCACGTAGCATCTGCTTGAGTGTATCTTTTGGAGGTACCTCCTTACCCTCCTCCTTTAGCCGCCGGACGATAGCGTTTAGTAGTTTATCTTCGGCTAATGATTCGGCTCTTTTGATATTTTCATCAATCATCTCCTTACGTACCATGTTAACCGCTATATCCATCAGCTCACGAATGATGGACTCCACATCCCTACCCACGTAACCAACTTCGGTAAATTTTGTAGCTTCAACCTTAATGAACGGTGCACCCGCAAGTTTAGCTAACCGTCTCGCAATCTCAGTCTTACCCACACCCGTAGGGCCTATGAGGATAATATTGTAGGGTACGATCTCCTCACGTATCGAATCCTCTACCCTTTGGCGACGCCATCTGTTACGTAATGCGATAGCGACCGCCTTTTTGGCTTCATCCTGCCCTATCACGTAGCGTGAAAGTTCACTCACAATCTGTGACGGAGTAAGGTGCTCTAAGTCTAACCTATTTGGTTTCATCTTTGAGCTCCTCCACAAATATTTTATCATTCGTATATACACAGATGGAAGCTGCTATGCGGATGGCCTCTTCTGCAATCTCACGTGCTGATAAGTTCGAATATCGCATCAGCGCCTTAGCGGCTGCAAGCGCGTAACCACCGCCTGAACCTATCGCTATAACATCTTCGTCGGGCTCGAGCACCTCACCATTACCCGATACTATAAATGTGTGGCTTTTGTCCATCACTATAAGCAATGCTTCCAACCTACGTAGAACTTTATCGGTACGCCAATCCTTAGCCAGCTCAACCACGGCACGCTCAACGTGCCCCTTGTAGCGATCGAGCTTAGTCTCAAACTTGTCAAACAGTGTAAGTGCATCAGCGATACTGCCGGCAAACCCGGCCAACACTCTACCATCGTATAGCTTACGTATTTTACGTGCGGTATGCTTTAATATAACCTCATGAAGTGTTACCTGGCCATCACCTGCCATGGCAACCTGGTTACCTTTTCGTACACCTACTATGGTGGTGGATTTAAACTTCATAGTTAGGCGGCTCCTTGGTTATCTTGATGTTGTGTGGATGGCTCTCACGTAACCCAGCCGATGTCACCCTTATGAAGCGTGCCTTCATCTGTAGCTCCCGTATGGTATGTGCACCACAATACCCCATACCTGAACGTAACCCACCTATAAGCTGGAAAAGTACCTCACCTACCCTACCCCTGTATGGAACGATACCTTCAACACCTTCAGGTACGAGTTTCTTCTCTTCTTCCTGAAAGTAGCGGTCGCTACTACCTGCTCTCATAGCGGTGATTGAACCCATCGCCCGATACACCTTGTAGCGTCTACCAGTGAGGAAAACAGTTTCACCTGGACTCTCTTCGGTACCCGCAAGGATATTACCTAACATAACCGAATTTGCACCCGCTGCCAATGCCTTAACGATATCACCTGAATATCTCACACCACCATCCGCTATTACCGGAACCTCCTTCTCCTTGGCTACCTCCATGATAGCAGTGAGTTGTGGTACACCCACCCCCGCTATTACACGGGTTGTACATATCGAACCTGGCCCTACACCAACCTTAATGGCATCAACCCCTATCTTCTGTAAATCAATGGCAGCTTCACGTGTACCTATGTTGCCAACCACCAGCTCAATATCTGGGTACTTATCACGAATTTTAGCCGCTATATCCATGACCTTTTTCGAATGTCCATGCGCTGTATCAACGACAATAGCATCGACACCGGCATCGACAAGCGCTTTGACACGCTCCATTGTGAATCTATCCGTACCCACAGCAGCTGCTACCCTCAACCGACCATGCTCATCCTTGGTTGCATTTGGATATAATTCGCGACTTAATATATCCTTGGCTGTAATTAACCCAACAAGGTTACCATCCTTATCGACAAGTGGTAGCTTCTCAATACGATGTTTGGCAAGCAACTGTTTAGCCTGTTGAGTATCTATATCAGGTGGGGCGGTTATCACATCTTTCGTCATAACGTCTTTACATTTGAGATTAAGGTCACGGAAAAGCAGATCCCTCTTTGTCAGTATGCCCACAAGTTTGCGTCCCTCAACGATTGGGAACCCCGATATACCGTATTCCTCCATCAGCTTTCTGGCTTTCTGTAATGTATCGTCAGGTGTAAGGGTGATAGGATTATGGATAACTACACTTTCGTAACGTTTGACTTTGGCAACCTCCTCCTGTTGTCTGTCGATGGATAGATTGCGATGTATAACCCCTATGCCACCTTCCTTTGCCATGGCAATCGCCATATTTGCCTCAGTAACCGTATCCATGGCAGCACTCACTATCGGGATGGCCAACGGTATATGACGTGAGAAATGGGTTGAAACATCTACTTCACGTGGTAAAACCTCCGAATACCCAGGTGTAAGTAGTACATCGTCGAACGTTAATCCTTCTTTTATCTCCATCCTATAAAAATGGTGTGTTCATGCTTATGTCAAGGAATGTATTATTTTCGGAGCCTGGTCAACGCTATAAGTACAGCTATAGCGAGGAATGCACCTGGTGGTAAACTGAAGAAAAGTATAGGAGTTGCAGCAAATTTTGTACCCAAAACTATATGGCCAGCAAGTTTACCACTACCGAGTAGCTCACGAATGATAGCCATACCCAGTATCGCAAGTGTAAACCCTATGCCTGATCCTATACCGTCAAGTATTGCAGGTAGTGGTGTATGCTTTGAAGCAAACGCCTCCGCACGGCCCAATATTATGCAGTTGACAACAATAAGTGGTACGAATATACCCAGGTTTTTGTGTATTGCAGGCGCATATGCATGCATCACGTAATCAGTAATGGTAACGAATGTGGATATAACGATGATGAAGATAGGTATCCTTATGCTTTCGGGTACCATAGGCCGTAATAATGATATGGTGAGATTCGACATCGTAAGCACAAACAAGACAGCTACCCCCATACCGAGTGCATTCTGTACCGTAGTTGATACAGCTACTGTGGGACATAAACCAATCATTAAGACGAGCACCGGGTTGTTTTTGAATATACCATCCCAGATATACTTTTTCATCTCAAGTACTTCAGATATTTAGCGATACCAACCTGAACAGCTTCGACAACACCACGTGACGAAATTGTAGCCCCCGTTATAGCATCGATCTCACCACCATCCTTTTTGAGCTTGATTTGGGATGGCTTCTTGTTCTTGAACTGGTTGGTGAAATCAGGCTCGGTTACCTTTGTACCAAGTCCTGGTGTCTCTTTTAACCCCTCAGCAGGTGTAGCCGGTCTTATAGCGAGTATGGTTGTATCCATGGATAATGCAACCAACACCGGTATGGGGCCACCGTAACCTTTACCATAGCTACGAAATATGATGCCGAGTTTGGTTGTATCACGATAGAACTCCCACAATGTGTCAGGGATCACAGGCTTAAACGTAAGCGTGGTATCACCCAGTAGCTCAACAAGGTTAGCACGTACCTTCTGGCGGGTATCTTCTTCGATCCTATCCTTAGTAAACAAATATACCCAAGATAATAAACCAGCTGCCACTACACAGACCAGTACAAGCGAACGTATCATACGTATCATAGTTCAAAACTACAGTGGAATTTGTATAGTCAAGTGGTATTTTAGGAACGAGCTATGTATCATCCAGTGAAGTCAATGGATCGCTACCTGTAGAGGATTTGATTTTATCACGCCAATGTACGAGATTACCAGGTTGATAATAGTTCTCAATCAAGAAACGCACCACGTGAGGGTTACCGACAATTTCACCATACTTATCATGCATAAACTCATAAGTCACCTCCTTAATAAGGCGTGACAGCACATAGTTCTTTATGTACAACGGATAGGTGAATGAAAAGTATGGCCATATACCAGTATCATCCTTAAAGTCAAGATATTGTTCGCTGACAGCCGTCCATATATCTTCAAACTTAGCATCTGGGTTCCTGTATAGTTGGAGTTCGAACACAAAATCACGTATGGCGGGCCTAAACGCATATGCACGGTCGATTGGTCGTGTGGTGAGGAATTGCTCCACCTCAGATGGTGTCATCTCAGTGAATTTGTCCAACCAGCTACGTTCCTCAAGTAAGCCTGCCCATACATCGGCCATACCTTCAGAGAATGGACCCTCATCCCGCAACAGTATGCTATCGGGTGAATATAGCGAATGTAGGGCATGACCGAACTCGTGAAACAATATCCCATAATAGGTGTAACCTTCGCGTGGATTCATAAGTAAACGTACGTCTTGATGATGCTTGAGCACCACACATACACCACCGTAAGGGATATCACAGAATTCTATCTTCACAGGTAATGTGTCAAGATCGAGATCGAATGCTTCAAGGGTGCGATTGAGGCTATCGAGTAGCTTATCCCGTGGAAATCTATGATCCGGTGGATGCGTCAGTTTATACACCATATAGGTAAGATCGTACGGCTGTATATCGGTGGTTACGTTGTTACGTGTTAGCTCGATGAGTTGCTGCCATGCGGGGTTAGTGTAATGTTTGAGTTTATCAAACAGCTCAAGTAGCTCGTTCTCTGTGAATCCTTCCATATGTAGTACAAGATCGGCGTAAGTGGTGAACCCCTCCTTACGTGCAAGCGCATTGGCTAACTTGATCGATTCGATCGCCTCACTCCGTATCGATTCGAGTAGCGGCTTAACTGCCATGTAAGCTTCACTGCGGTTGTTACGATCGGGATCTTTACGTACTATCTCACGTAACTCTGCGTAACCCAGTTCTTTGCCTTTGAATATGGGTCTAAATGTGTTTACCTTCTTTTCTATACTATGACGTAGTTCGAACAACTCTTTATTGTAGTTGATACGTGTCATGATTATCCATTTACGTAGGAGCTCCA
>JAGGUB010000050.1 GCA_021158725.1 Caldifarciminota bacterium
TATTTAGCACCTGTAGATTGGCTTATTGTGTTCGGCTACATAATAGCGATCATCATAATAGGGGTGTACCTCTCCAAAAGGGCTACAAAGAATATCGAAAGCTATTTCGTTGCCAACCGCAAGCTACCATGGTGGTTGTTAGGTACATCCATGGTAGCAACAACGTTTGCTGCAGATACACCATTAGCAGTAAGTGGCTTGGTAAGGACCAAAGGTATTGCCGGCAACTGGTACTGGTGGAGTGGTGCCATGGCGGGCATGCTGGGCGTATTCTTCTATTCCAAGCTATGGCGTAGATCGAAAATACTCACCGATACGCAGTTTGCTGAACTCCGATACTCCGGTAGATCGGCCAGCATACTGCGTGGCTTCCGTGCATTGTACTTCTCATTGGTCTACAACACGATAGTCATGGGTTGGGTCATGTTAGCCATGGCAAAGATACTGGGTGGCGTGCTGGGGTTACCCAAATGGCAAGCAGTCGCCGTCTGTTACGTTATTGCTGTGGTCTACACATCGCTATCCGGGCTATGGGGAGTGGTGGTAACCGATTTTATCGAATTCTGTACCGCAATGTTCACATCGATATTGTTGGCCATCATCGCAGTCAATAAGTACGGTGGTATAGCCGCTGTTTTGGCTAACCTAACCACCATATGTGGTGTGGAACGTGCCACAAGTATCACTGCAATTCTACCACTACACTCGACACTGTTGCCGGTTGGGTTCTTCCTGATCTATGTTGGGCTACAGTGGTGGACCACAGGTAACACCGACGGTGGTGCATATTTCGCACAACGTATGTTATCAGCCAAAGACGAACGTCATGCGAGGTTAGGCTTCCTCTGGGCTAACATCGCCCATTATTGTATACGTACATGGCCATGGATAGTGGTTGGCTTGGTAGCGATAGTTGCCTTCCCCCACCTGAAAGATCCCGAGATGGGCTACATAAAGGTGATGCTCAAGTTCCTACCTACGGGATTGCTGGGTCTCGCCATAGCTGGGTTCGTAGCTGCATTCCTATCCACTATTGATACGCAACTTAACTGGGGTGCATCTTATCTGATCAACGATTTCTATCGCAGATTCATCGTAAAGAATGCATCCGAACGCCATTACGTGAAAGCATCCATTGTTGCTACCTTGGTCATCGCCGGTATGGGTGCACTCGTCACGTTTATGATGACATCAATTTATGGTGCATGGACGATCATCACCTCCGTCAATGCCGGTATCGGTGTGGTGTACCTTCTACGTTGGTACTGGTGGCGTATCAATGCATGGAGTGAGATTGCTGCTATCACCACATCTGTGATTATGAGCGCTTACTTGACGTTGTTTACATCGATAGAGTTTCCACAAACCCTACTCTACATTATCCCTGTCTCCGTAGGTGTATGGTTGACAGTGACAATGCTTACCCCACCCGTGAGTACCGAAAAGCTGATAGAATTCTACAAACTCGTACGTCCGGGTGGTCCAGGCTGGAAACGAATACGTGCACTGATACCAGGTACAGAAAACGATCGTATTGAGCTCAGCAATCTCAAAGGGTTTATCGTATCAGTGATCGCTATATACTCGGCACTCATTGGAATGGGTAAGCTAATCTTAGGTAATAAGCTTGTGGGGGTGTTGCTACTCTCTATCTCGTGCTTGATGGGTTACCTCATCTATAAGGTATTTACCGAAACAGAAGCTCAGTAGTTGCGGGTTGACAGCGATTTTACCCCTTTTATATTCATTAGGAATGGATCGCTTCCAACCTATTATATTTTATGGGGCCGCTAATGTTTAACTATATTAGATATTGTTTTTTATTAACAACTGGGAGGAGGGATGCATAGAAGGTTCTCCATACTTTTATTATTGGTACCAGGGTTGCTTCTCGCTGGAACATGGGGAAAGATCACCGGCAGGGTAACAGATGTTGAAACCGGCAACCCGCTTGCAGGTGCAAATATCATAATCGAGGGCACCACAATGGGTGCTGCTACCGACACCAATGGCTACTACACGATTCTGCATGTACCTCCAGGGACTTACACACTCAAGGCTACGATGATGGGTTACGCCACATCCACAGTTACCGAGGTACGTGTTATGATCGATCTAACCACGGTGGTTGATTTTAAGATGCAACCCACCGTACTTCCTGGTGCCGAGATAACAGTGGTCGCTAAACGTCCCATAATACAGAAAGATGTAGCAGGTAGCCAGCGGATATTCACATCAGATGAGTTCACCTCATTACCAGCAGCTAATATCTCCGATGTACTCAGCATCCAACCCGGTATCACATCAGATTTATCAATCCGTGGCAGTGGAGCCGACCAGGTAGCAGTCATCGTTGATGGTATCGTGCTGAGAGATAGGAGGACAAACCAACCCATTGCGAGGTTACCTCTGAGTGCACTAAAGGAGGTATCGATACAAGCGGGAGGGTTTGCCCCCGAGTATACTGACTTACGTGCAGGTGTCGTCAACATAGTCACCAGAGAGGGACATACAGACTACTACACGGGTACGTTCACGTTTAGGATAAGACCGCCTGCACCTAAGCATTTCGGTATCTCACCGTATGATCCCAACGCTTATTGGTTAAGGCCATTCCTCGACCCTGACGTATGTTGGACAGGTACCAAAAACGGTGCATGGGATGAATACACGCAAAGACAGTATCCTGAGTTTGAGGGCTGGATAGCGTTCGCCGAACGTACACTTAAAGATGACGATCCCACCAACGATCTCACCCCAGAAGCCGCTCAACGAATATTCATGTGGCAATACCGTAAGCAGGGTGAGATCAAGAAACCCGATTATAACATCGATTGTGGGTTCGGTGGTCCAGTCCCAATCATAGGTAAAGCACTCGGCAACCTACGATTCTACACTGCATTCAGGTACGAACAGAACATGTACCTGATAGAGTTATCACGAGATGCACTTAGGGACTACACGTGGATGACAAAGCTAACATCTAACATCTCACCCCATATGAAGCTATCCATCCTCGGGCTATACGATGTACTACATGCAACCTCTCAGTCCAGGGTGGGTGGTACATCCTACTTCTCCAGTGTATGGGAGGTTGCCGATGCCATGGATAGGGTAGGCTTCACACTACCATGGAGGTTATACACCAACGACTACTGGTGTCCAACCTCACGTTTCACCTACACAGTATCTGCAAAGCTCACCCATATGGTTAGCCAACATACGTTTTATGATGCACTTGTAAAAATAGATCATAGACGTTACGAAACGGGTCCCGGCCGCTACAGGGATACCACAAAGAAGTACGAGATACTACCGGGATACTTTGTTGACGAAGCACCATTCGGGTTCTTTGAGGATTACCTCACATCGATCGACGGTAACTTAGCGATGGGTGGCCCCATCAGCACATCACGTGATTCCAGCCGCTACACCACATTTACGGTGAGGTTCGACCTCGTATCGCAGATCAACCCCACCAACCAGATAAAGACAGGTTTGCAATTCATCTACGATAAGCTCGATCTACGGTTTGGCTCATACAATGCGTACTTACCCGAAGGTAACCACTGGACGGTAGCTAAATGGAACCCCTACAGGTTATCACTATACCTACAGGATAAGCTCGAATACGAGGGCTTCATAGCAGTCATCGGTATGATAGCGGATTATACGGATCCAAACGGATATTGGTACGATGTTGATCCTTTCGATAGAGACTTCTATTCCGAAGAGTACACCCCTGAATATGAGCCCAACATCCCCAAACGTAAGATAAACCCACGTCTTACGTTTAGCCCACGGTTGGCAATTTCACACCCCATCACTGAGAATGCAAAGTTGTTTTTCAATTACGGGCATTATCGGCAGGCGGCAACCTCTGAAGCCCTGTATCGGATCAGAAGATTGTACAACAATAAAGTAGAATACATAGGTGACCCCAACATACCATTGGCTAAAACGGTATCTTACGAGATAGGTTATGACCACGTCATATTGGGGAGCTACCTACTGCGTATATCTGCGTATTACAAAGATATCACCAACCAACAAGATTGGACCCGCTACATAAGTGCCGACGGTAAGGTAAACTATTACAGGTTAACGGCTAAAAACTACGAAGATATTCGTGGATTCGAAATCGAGTTCACAAAGATGTCCGGTAGATGGGTTACATGGAACCTCAATTACGAGTATCGGGTGAACACATCCGGATACTTTGGGGTGAAGCAATACTATGAGAACCCCGCTGAACAGCGTGAATACGAACGCCGTAGCCCGGTAGAATGGAAACCGAGACCGAGACCGAGATTCAAAGGCTACATCGATATACACACACCAGAGGATTTCGGTCCAAAGGTTGTCAACCACAATGTGCTTGGTGATTGGCATTTCACTTTCGTGGGTTCATGGATAGCTGGATGGTGGATGACATGGAATCCCAACAACGTCCCCGGTATCGCATATAATGTGCAGACAAGGGATTTCTACAATGTGGATATGAAAATATTTAAAACGTTCTCTTTTGGTGGTGTCGATGTGCGGTTGTTTGTTGATATCTATAATCTGTTCAACTTCAAGCATTTCTCGTGGGCATCGTTCTCAGATGCCTATGATTTCGACTATTACATGAAATCACTACATCTACCAAAGGAGATCGCCGACCCGTTGGGCTATGGAAATATACCCGGGAATGA
>JAGGUB010000082.1 GCA_021158725.1 Caldifarciminota bacterium
ATATTCGTACCTTCACTCATACGGCTGGTTATGTTACCAGGTACTGCAAGTACATCACGACCAAGCTCTAACGCCCACCGTACGGTATGCATGACGCCTGACGTGATGGCAGCTTCAACCACTATAATAGCCTTCGATAATGCACTTATTATGCGGTTACGGCGTGGAAAGTTACCAGCTTCTGGCCTGGTACGGGGTGGGAATTCCGACACACATGCACCATTGTTAATTATGCGATTGGCGAGGTAGCGATTTTCGGCTGGATAGACCCAGTCGAGTCCCGAACCCCACACCGCTACGGTTCTACCGTTGGCTTCGAGTGCCCCCTTATGTGCCTCGGTATCTATACCTCTTGCCATACCCGATATGATGGTTACCCCCATACGTGCCAATTCATAAGCTAAGTGGTGTGCAACATTCCTACCGTAGTTGGTAGCTTTACGGGCACCTACGATTGCTACACCACGGGTATCTTCGTCACGTAGCTCACCCCTTACAAACAGCATAGGTGGTGGTACAGATAGTTGAAGCAACACCTTTGGATATTTGGCATCTGTCATTGGTATCAACTGTATATTGAGTTTATCCATAATCTCTACGAAACGTTTCACATCGTAACCTTTGATATTATCTATACCATTAGCGGCTTCTTCACCTACTTGATGTTTTAATGTCTCTTTATCCACTTCGAATATAGATTTGGGATCACCATACTGGGTTATCAACTTGACAAGTTTAGCCTCCCCCACACCTGGTGCGATGGCGAGTCGTAACCAATCCTCAAGTTCAGCCAGTTCCATCCACAGGGAGCACGTGCACTATCTTCTTACCTCTGCGAGTGGTGAATTTAACCCTACCTGTTGCGAGTGCAAACAACGTATCGTCACCCCCCCTACCCACATTTATACCGGGTAGAAAGCGTGTACCTCGTTGCCGTACGAGTATCTCACCCGTGTTTACAAGCTGTCCATCGTATCGCTTCACCCCCAGGTATTTGGGTTTGGAATCACGACCGTTTCGTGAAGCACCTGCCCCCTTCTTGTGTGCCATATTTCCTCCTTAAAGGTTGAGCTGCTCAATCTTTATCTTTGTATACCATTGACGGTGCCCTTTCATCCTGTAGTAACGTTTTTTGGGCTTATACTTATAGACGATGATCTTTTTGTCTTTTTTGGTCTCCAACACCTTGGCAACACATTCAGCACCTTCCACATAGGGGGTACCAACTATGGTTTTACCATCTTTTATAGCCAACAATACTGTTGTAAACTTAACCGTATCACCGACGTTGGCATCGAGTTTGGGTACCTTCACAACGTCGTTCTCCTTCACCCTATACTGGGCACCTTTTATCTCGACGACTGCTTCCTTCATCTTTCTGTGGGTACCCTTTCTTCAGTAGGGGTTGGCCCTTTCTCGATAGCCTTTTCGATAGCACTTTTCGTACGTGCACGTGAAATCATGAGTGCAAGGCTAAGCGAGGTAACAAAAAATATAGCGGCTGCACCTACTGTGATTTTGGTAAGAAACGGCACATACCCACGTGGGCCAAAGTAAGTTGTACCACCCCCTATAGCACCAAGCCCACCTGCACGTGAGGGTTGCATGAGGATCACCAAGATAAGGACCAACGCGATAAACACGTGCAACCCAATCAGCACACCCATCAGTTACCTCCTACAATTCTATCCGAAATTTTAACAATCTCAACGAATTGGTCAACCCTCAAGCTGGCACCACCGACGAGCCCGCCGTCGATGTCGGGTTCCTTTATCAAAGATTCGATGTTGTTGGGTTTGATGCTACCACCATAGAGTATGGGCACGTTTTCGGCTTCTACGTTGAGTTCGTTTCGCAACACTTCTCTTATGAATCTATGTACCTCAACCGCCTGTTCGGGGGTGGCTACCTTACCCGTACCTATCGCCCATACGGGTTCGTAAGCTATGACAATGTGTTCGAAAGCATCCGCTGTTATATCGGTGAATGCACCCAAGATCTGTCGTCTCACTACGTCCATGGTGATACCATGTTCACGTTCGTCGAGCGTCTCACCCACACATACTATCGGTATAAGGTTGTGTTTGAGTGCAGATTTGACCTTTAGGTTCACGGTCGTGTCGGTTTCACCAAAATACTTGCGACGTTCGGAATGCCCGATAATAACATATTCGACACCTATATCCTTGAGCATGATGGGTGATACCTCACCTGTATACGCACCTTCGGGTTCGTGAAACATGTTCTGTGCAGCCAACCTCACATGTGTATCACGTATGACCTCAGCTACCTTGTACAATGCAGTGAATGGTGGTGCGATGACAACCTCAACCCGTTTCGGCTTGTAGCTGTCAACTATACCGGAAGCGAGTGCGATCGCTTCAGCTACGGTTTTGTGCATCTTCCAGTTACCAGCGATTATCTTTTTACGCATGTGGATATTCAAAATATTGGATAACCCCATATGTCAATAGCTATTTAAAGCAAGTTGACATTTGACGGTAAGATTTTTGGGTTAAATTTATTGAGATGTGGCACGAAAACCTTAAGTTAGGTGAGCCGCGGTTCCTACGTAACCTGTTTATTGTACCGGTGATTGGCAGCGATGGTAACGGTACAGATATTGTCACATTACGTGAGGCACAGGCCAACAACTGGGTACGTATCTCAGAAGCAAGCTCACCTACGGTACCTACCATTCATATCGCATACGATGGCCCTAATCCACTCTATCTTATCGATGGCGAGGAGCTCGTCGGTGGCTACCAGAACCGCATACTCAATACAGCTGCACTCATAGCTGAACACAGTGAGGTTGATGTACCCGTAAGTTGTGTCGAGCAATCACGTTGGTCAGGTGAGCTAACGTTTGCGGCTGGTAATACCACATCGTATCCATCGTTACGTGCGATGTTGCTCGAAGACGTGACACGCTCACTTCGTGCCACACGTAGGTTTGATACCAACCAATCCCGCATATGGGATTCGGTAGCCCATACCCTGGAATCACTTAAGGTACGTTCACGTACGCAATCGCTACATGATGCGTTCACCAACCTCCGCGATCTGTTGGAGGAATACTGCAAGGAGTTTGAATCCCACCCCCATTACGTAGGTATGATAGTGAAGATGGGTAATAAATGTTTTGCCGATATATTTGCATCCCCAACCCTATTCGATAAATACCTGCCACAGCTGCTTGAAAGCTATGCACTCGAAAGCATAGCGTTTGCTGCACCTACAAGTGCAGATATCGACACCCTACGTGAGTTTTTCAACACCATATGGGAAGATGGTTGGGAGACCTACCCCGGTGTAGGTATCGCACATGAAGCACGTAAGCTCAACGATAAAGTAGCTGCACGTATGACATTACATGGGGAGGGTAACCCAATCCACCTGTTTGCCGCGGCTCGATGATACTCACCCAACTGGGTAAGTACAAGATAAATGCGTGGTTAGGGGGTGGCCAGTTTGGTGACGTATATTTAGCGTGGGATACCATACTCGAACGTGAATTCGCCATAAAGGTTGCCCGTATGCGTGAACAGGATATCGTCATGCTAAAGGATGAGGCCAAGCTGTTAGCTTCGTTGAACCACCCCAACATCGTACGGTTCTTCAATATCGACATAATCGAAGGTAAACTCGTGCTGGTCATGGAATACATTAAGGGTAAATCGCTTCGTGATATGCTCACCAAAGGTAAGCTACCGTGTGATAAGGCCATCCATTACATGGTACAGATGTTGGATGCCATCCATTACGCACATACACGTGGTGTGATACATCGTGACCTCAAACCCGAAAATATATTGATAACAAGTGACGATACGGTTAAGATTACGGACTTTGGGTTAGGTAAATTCGTACGCGAAGGTAGCCTATCTGCCAGTATAGCAGGTACACCCATATACATGGCGCCTGAGGCATGGCGTGGTAAGTTTTACCAACAATCTGACATCTACTCAGCAGGTGTTATATTCTACGAGATGCTCACCGGTAAGCCAGCCTTCCTCGGTGACAGCCTTGACGATATTCGTGAGAAGATTTTCAATAGCTATCCACCCAAAGTTACGATATTCAACCCCAAAGTACCTGCACATATCGATAAGGTTATAAGGAAGGCGATTGATAAAGATCCGGAGGCACGTTTCAATACAGCAGATGAGTTCAAATCCGCAATATTGTCACCGGGTCGCAAAACTGGTGTAGCGGTTGAAGTTGTCAAATCACCTACCGAGGTATTCGAAGAGGAGATAACCCTCACACCACAGCAGGAAGAGATCATCAACTCCGATGCACCTCAAATACTGGTGTTGGGTGGCCCCGGTACCGGTAAAACCGTTACCCTTATCTATAGGGTAGCTAAGCTGTTACGTGAAGGTGAGGACCCTGGTTCTTTTCTGATAGTGGGGTTCACCAGACGTGCTGTCGACGATATGCGAACACGGTTGGAGCACATCATAGGTAAAGAGTTACGTAACCTCGTCATCGATACCGTACATACCTTAGCGTATAGGATATTGAAGCACGATGGTAAAAGGTTGGGGTTCAAGGAGGATTTCTCCATAATCAATGCCTGGCATGTATTACGTAGTATCGCCAAAGGTGAAGAGCTATCCAGGTTAGAGGCGATGCTCGAACGTATCGAACTCTACAAAGCAAACCTCATATCACCCGAACGTGCCAAACAACTTGCACGCAGTGAATGGGATCACGAGTGTGCTGAGATATACGATAAGTATCAACGTGCACTTAAGGATAAACAGATGATGGATCTATCTGATCTCATCTACTACAGTGTACAGGTGTTACGTGAACCCGACATCGGTACACACTATCGTGACATATATAAGTGGGTGTTCGCAGATGAGCTACAAGATCTGACACCTGCACAGTATGAGTTGATAAAGCTGCTTGCGGGTGGAAACATCTTCTTCACAGGTGATGAGAATCAATCCATCTACAGCTGGCGTGGCGGTATGCATAGGTTCAGACAGCGTGTGGAACGCGACTTCCCACAGGTAAAGGTATACCTGTTGACAAATAACTTCCGTATACCTAAAAAGATACTGAATGCAGCACAGACATTGGTTAGCAAAATAGAGGGTGAGACACACCCCAGTATCAGCTTACGTGAAACCGAAGGCAAGATAGAGCTACAATCTTACGAGAACGAGTCCGAAGAAGCTTGGCAGGTAGGTGCACAGATTGAGGAGCTCGTCAAGAAGCATGGGTTTAAGTTCTCAGATATCGCAATAATCTATAGGATAAATGCAATATCTTCGGTGTTCGAAAACACGCTATCGAGCTTCAACATACCGTACATGTTGGTGGAAGGTGAAACCTTCTACGCAAGACGTGAAATCAAAAGGTGCATCAAGTTCCTCGAACGTCTAACCACTGGCAGCTATCAAGGTATGGTGGATTTCATCATGTGGGTGTTGATGCTACCCAAAACCTACAAGAAATGTTTCGGCATAAAGAATAAACAGATTATGCTTAAGGGTGAACTACCCAATACATTAGATAAGGAGAAGCTAACCTCGTACCTTGAGCGGTTCAACACCATACTGAGGGAACCCTCGCAGTTCGGTGTATCCGAGATACTCGAGATCGTGCTGATAGATTCAGGCTTCGTACCTAAGTTGAAGGTAGCCCAGGAGATAAGCGATATCAACCGCGCATATAACCTGGAGGAGCTGATCAATGCTGCACGTAGTTTCGGTAGTGGTGAAATACGTGAGTTCCTAAACCATATCGCGTTACTCGAAGAGCTGCAGGTTGCACAGTGGGGTAAGGATACCGTGAAGCTGCTCACTGCACACCAAGCAAAGGGGTTAGAGTTCAAGGTTGTGTTCCTTGTGTCACTTACCGATGATATATTCCCGCTTATGCGTGCGACACTCGATCCCGATGAGCTTGACGAGGAACGTCGCCTCTTCTACGTGGCACTTACGCGTGCAACCGAACATGTCTACCTGTCGTATCCCAGGTTACGTTATACTCGTAAGATGAAACCATCGAGATTTTTGTTCGAGCTTGCTGGCTTGTGAGCTAACCCACGGTTGGGTGGAATGGCTCAATGCAGAATGCAAATTGAAAAATGCAAAATCGCTTTCTATCAGATTTGATTTTGGCACTTTGCAATCTCCATTTCGCAATCTGTGCAATCCAGCCCGGTAGTAAGTTTGTGGTTGAAAATTTTTTATTTCGCTTATTTTAAATAGATGAAAATAGCACTAATCTACCCCAACCGTTATGCTAAATATAATCGCAAAGAACGTCCCATATACAGGACACCACCGTTGAACCTACTCACGATAGCGGGGTTAACCCCACGTGAACATGAGATACACATTATCGACGAACGTTACAGTAAAATAGATTTCAACCACCGCTATGATCTGGTTGCTATCACTGCGCTCACCTGTAACGCACCACGTGCGTACGAGATAGCGACCGAGTTTCGCAAACGTGGTGCCAAGGTTGTACTTGGTGGTATGCATCCATCGTTTATGACGGATGAAGCACTTAGGTTTAGTGATTCCGTAGTTATAGGTGAGGCCGAACCCGTCTGGCAAAAAGTGTTAGAAGATGCATCAAACAATGGGCTCAAACCCATCTACAAAGGGCAGCTGTGTGACCTCAGCACCACACCCATGCCACGCTGGGATTTATTACCACAACGGTCACGTTATGTGATGTTCGTCCAGGCAACACGTGGTTGCCCCAATGCCTGTTCATTCTGCTCAGTATCGACATTTTTTGGTCGCAAGATACGAGTGAAACCCGTCGAGAAAGTGGTTGAAGAGATCAAAAAGTTCGGTAAGCGGTTCGTTATATTTGTGGACGACAACATATTTGCCAACATCAAATATGCTAAACAACTATTCAAGGCACTCATACCATTGAGGATCAAGTGGGGTGGCGAAGCTTCACTCAATACACTCAAAAACGTGGAACTCGTGAAGCTTGCGGCCAAAAGTGGCTGCCGTGCATTGTTCATCGGGTTTGAAACCATATCGAAGAAGGCGCTACAGGAGATAAACAAGGCGTTCAACCTCGTGGATTACAAGAAAGTAATCAACATGCTACATAAATTCGGTATCGCGGTGATAGCATCGATGATGTTCGGTATGGATGCAGATGATAAGCATGTATTTCAGCGTACGGTCAATTTCCTCGATAGGGCGCAGGTAGATGCAGCAATATTCTCGATACTTACACCATTGCCGGGGACGAGGTTGTTCGATAAACTCCAAAGAGAGAATAGGATCACAACGTATGATTGGTCAAAATATGATGCACTACATGTGGTGTATAAGCCCAAAAATATGACCCCCAAGGAGCTCATGGATGGGCTCAACTATGCATATAAGGCGTTTTACTCACCGTTGAGAGTATTACGTCGTATCATAAGGAGTATAAAGTATTGTCCGTTCATGATACCTGTGAACATCGGTTATATGATAGGGGTACGTAGGAAGCTTACACCGGATTAATGGATGCGAAGCTTGCACGTATTGTGCAGTTCTTTGCTTCATATCCCATACATAGACACAAACGTGAACCTTGGCAAGTACTGATCGCTACTTTACTATCACACAGGACAAAGGATGAAGTTACCCACGTAGCAGCCGATCGATTATTTAAGCGGTTTAGCTCAATAGATGAACTTGCAACCGCTGACGTAACTGAGATAGCTGAACTCATAAAACCTGTAGGCTTCTACAGGGTGAAAGCTGTCAAGATAAAAGCGATCGCTGAGATACTGAAGAACAAATACAATGGCGAGGTACCATGTGATATCGATGAGCTACTTAAGCTACCAGGTGTGGGTCGCAAAACTGCTAACTGTGTGATAGCGTTTGGGTTTGAA
This sequence comes from Caldifarciminota bacterium, assembly GCA_021158725.1. Classification (GTDB taxonomy): domain Bacteria; phylum Hydrothermota; class UBA3073; order NMUJ01; family NMUJ01; genus NMUJ01. The sequence goes on from JAGGUB010000082.1 coordinate 7,886, forward strand.
CAACCCTCCCTACCCGTAGATACGCACGTACATAGGATATCGAACAGACTCGGTATCGTACATACGAGCCGACCAGAGGAGACCGAGACCCAACTCAAATGCCTAATCCCCAAAGAGTATTGGATAAAGCTCAACCCCGCAATGGTACATTTTGGTAAATCCATATGTCGACCCATACGGCCACTTTGTGAGACATGTAAATTACGTGATGTATGCGATTACGGGCAACAAAATATTTAACCATCCAGCTCACGATACTGTGATCATAGATGGTGACAGGATATACGATGTGACAAACATGTCACAGCTTACACCCGATATGGAGGTGAAAACGTTCGACAATGCGTATATATTGCCAGGGTTTTGGGATACACATGTACATGTGGTGACCACTGGTGTGATGATGATTTATCCCAACCTCAAACCAGCCACATGTATCGACGATGTGCTATCGATACTGAGTATGAACTTACACCATGAACCACTAATCGCGTATGGGTTAGCACCCCACAGGTTACGTGAGAAGAGGTATCCAACCACCCATGAGCTTGATACTGTGTCACGAACACAATCAATAATTGTGATACGTGAGGATCTACACTCGTGTGTGATGAACACTGTTGCACGCAAGAGGTTAGGTATAATGTCAACAGCTGATGTATTGCGTGGTGAAGAGTTTGAACCCATCTGGCACAAAATCCAATCCTCTATGGGTGACGACATAATCGCACAGGCGATAAGGTTGACTTGCAACCATGCCATAAACCAAGGGGTGACAACAATCTGTGGGCTGTTCAGTAACTTAAGGGAATACGAAATTTATGATAAGC
>JAGGUB010000029.1 GCA_021158725.1 Caldifarciminota bacterium
GCTTATCGAATACACACGTGTGTATGCGTGGACATATCTGGGGTTCCTACCGTGGTGGAGGTACGAAGCATATGGGTATCCGCTTGGACATCCATATGGGCCAGATTTTGACGAAATATTTGTAAGTGTCAGCTACAAGCTAAACGAGAACATATCAGCTAATTACAATATATCATACGTACGTAAGGGTGAACCTGATATCCACACGAATTGGCCAATCAAACCATATGGGGATTGGGATAGGTTCCCACCAGGTAGCGATTTCCTATGGGGGACGATTGAATATCGTACGAAACATGGTATCGGGTTATCCTATGAGCATAAAGATTGGGAGGTTAAACTCAATGCCGGGTTATGGAATATTCGAAACCTATCCCATAAAAATGGAGCTACCCTCAAGACAACCACCTTCTCCATCTCCCTAACCAAACGCCTTTCCACTTCGTAGGTGGAATGAGGAAGGAACCGCTTGTAACTGGGTACTTGTATCATATCTGCACAAAAAGTATAGCAGGATATAAGATTTTCAGGTCTGATAAAGACTACTTGAGGATGTTGGAGATGATGAAATACTACACTTATGAAGAACCGCCTATGAAATTCTCCACATACTATAAGTTGGATAAAGGAAGGCAGTACGAAATATGCCAGGAGCTGCTAAATAAGGGACGTATCGTTGAGATATTGGCCTACTGTATAATGCCAACCCATATCCATCTGATTTTATCTCAACTAAAAGAGGATGGCATCTCACTATACATGAAGAACCTACTCAATAGCTATACAAGATATTTCAATACCAAAACCAAAAGGAAAGGCCCCCTATGGCAGGGGAGGTTCAAAAGTGTGCTCATAAAAACGGATGAACAGCTACTACACCTTACGAGATATATCCACCTTAACCCAACATCAGAAGACCTGGTAGAAAAGCCAGAGGATTGGCCTTATTCCTCATATAATGAATATCTGAGAAACAGCGAAGAACCCCTATGTAACTTCTCTAAATACCTCAATATAGAGCCCAAGACCTATAAGGAATTTGTGGAATCACGTAAAGACTATCAAAAGAGGCTATCAGAGATCAAACACCTACTCCTCGAATAACCCCTGCCGTTCCACTTCGTAGGTGGAAAACTGGGAGGTTGACGTTCATGGATTACCCCTAAATTAATGAAAATGTTAGGAATATTGTTACTATTTTTAGTTAACCAGCTGGGACAAAGTAAGTTATTAAGCGAGGCATCTGAAGTTACTGAGGTCGCACCATCTGAGGAGATGGCGATCCCCTACATTGATCCACATGCTTACTATCTTGGACCAGGTGACAAATTGCTATTAGTGCTTAAGGGGAAGATGAATTTCCTCTACACCCTATACGTGAATCCCAACGGCTTCTGTATATTGAAGTTCGGTAGCATACATGGCACTTATAGCGGGTACTCGTGGATAGATACCGTTTTCGTGTTGGGTAAATCCCTGTATGAGGTATCGCAGGAAATCGCACATCGTGTATCCAAAGCATTACCAGGTGTAGATGTGAGTGTATTCCTACATCGTGTACGTAATATCAGAGTATATGTTATAGGTGATGTGAAGCATCCAGGAGAGTATATACTTACGCCACTCCATAGGGTGAGCGATGCAGTAAATCGAGCAACCCCACGTGAGAACGCATCTAAGGCCAATATAAAAGTACTAAGGAAAACAAACCCTAATCAGGAGATAAAAGTTGACCTTCTCAGGTACGAGGAGACCGGCGACCCTAACTATAACCCCTTCCTAAAGGAAGGTGACGTAATAATTGTACCACAAGCAGAGAGATGGGTTAAACTATGGGGCGAAATCTGTACCCCACGTACCTATGGTGCGGTTACAGCACCCGGCCAGCCGAGTGTAAAAACTATGATATGCGAGTTGTTGCCGGGTGATAGGATAAGCGATATACTGGAGAGAGAAGGTGGTGTCACACCATGGGCGGACCTCGAAAATGCATATATACTAAGAGGTGGCCACAAAATAAACGTAGATCTTCGTCGTATAATCCTGTATAGGGATACCACTGCAGACATAAAGTTAGAGCATGGTGATATCATTGTTATCCCGTCGATACCAAGAAAGGTATGTGTGATAGGTGAAGTTAAAAACCCCGGTAGCTTCGATTATATAACTGGTAGCCGTGCTGAATACTATATAGGGTTAGCGGGTGGGTTCACCCCACGTGCAGATAGAGGGAAAATACGGGTGAAACGGAGAAATGGCGAAGTGCTAAAGTACACACCCGATCTCGAGGTGGAGCCCGGCGATATAATCGAAGTACCTCGAGTATTGTTGAAATTCTGGGAGGATTACGTATATCTTACAGCTACCGTTATAGGGATGACAGCAACTTACTTTTGGATCCAAGAAAAGCTTGGTCAACGTTGAATTTATCACCCTCCGTTCCACTTCGTAGGTGGAAAATGGGCTTCAAGCTCATCTGCCAACCTATGTAAGCTTTTGAACGGTTGTTCACGCATACGTGGTAACATACGCTCTATTTCACGCCAATTCGCCATCAACAACACGGTAACCTCTCCTTTGTAACCTTCTATCACATTCATGGGGATCGCCACATCCGCACCTTCACTCAACGCTATCTGTTTCAACACTATTGCTGCAGCTGCAGTTATCCCCTCTATGTATAGGTTTACGTGTTGGCTTTTGAGCAATAACCGTCCCTTAACCTCATCCGCCACCCGTATGGTGTTGAGTGCAGCCAACACCTCAGCTTGTGAATTCAACTTAGTGAGCTTCATCACACTATCTCGATAGGATCGACGTCAACTTTCACCTTGAGTTCACGATACATACCCAGTAATACATCATGAAGTGCAGGTGGATACTCGGTTTTGATCAACACATGTGCACGCCGTTTACCACGTAAGTTAGGTAGCGGGCAATCCGCAGGCCCCAAAAACCTGATCCCATCAAGCCTATCCACAACCTTATCCAACACACGGCCAACCGTGGGGCTGGTTTTACGTTCGACCACCACCCTCACCATATGTAGGTGAGGTGGATACCCCAACCCCACACGTCGATGTAGCTCATCTTCATAGAACTCCATCATCTTACCCCCACGTAAATACTTGATAACAGGTAACCATGGACGTCGCGTCTGTATCACAATCTCAGCTGGATAGAACCGCACTATGGTCTGTAATAACCGTTCATACGACCTGAAATTCGGGAACATCAACTGGCTATCCGCATCTATTACCGCGACAAGGTCAACCTTATCGAACTCCACATACCGAAATATTGCTTCAGTACCGACAACTATTTGATATTCATGCCACCTACTTGCTTCAGGTTCGGGTGTATCGCTATCTATCTGGATGATCGACACTTCTGGAAATAATGCCCTTGCACGCCGTAACACACGTTCGACCCCCAACCTCACATACCGTATGTTTGTACCTTGACAATTTGGGCACACCGTGGGTGCAACCTCCTTGTATCCACAGTAATGGCATCTGAGCAGCTTACCTGCTCGATAATAGACCAACCCCACCCCACACGTGGGGCATCGCAATGTATGGCCACAATCCTCACAGATAAGGTATCGCGAATACCCCCTTAGGTTTATAAATAGTACAACCTTACCACCTCGATGAAGGATATTACCAATCTTACGTTTAAGTTCGGGCGAAAATATCTGCTTTTTCCGTAGTGTGATAACGTCAATTCTAAGTTCGTCAAATTTGGGTTCATTCACAAGTCTATACTTACCCTTCTTGATGTTGAGGTAGGTTTCAAGTGATGGGCTACCCGTACCGAGTATCACCTTTATACCTTCGAACATCGCACGCATAATCGCTACATCACGTGCATGATAGTGTGGATGATCCTGCTCTTTATAGTGTTTACTATCTTCACGTTCGACGATTATCAACCCCAACTCCCTAAACGGTAAGAATACAGCACTCCTTGTGCCACACACCACACGTAGGTCACCCCTACGTAGAGCTAACCATAATCGCTTCTTATCGCTATCACGTAGCTCACTCGTATAGAATGGTACATCTTGTAACATACGATGATCACGATGCTCGGGTACCAACACCAGCACATCTTTACCTTCTGACAGAGTCCGCTCTATAGCGTGTTTGTAGTAATTCCATCGCACTGTAGGGTCGACCTCCCATAACACATCAACCTGTGGCCGCACATTCTTGATCTCAAACTCCTTGGCTTTTGGTAACAACCTCGTGATACTCTTGCGTCTTACACTTTGTGGTAACATATGTTCGATAACGTGGCCAACCTCTGCTACATAGTAATTAGCTACCCATTTAGCGAGCTGAATGAGGTTGTTCTCGATCACCGGCTTACGTGAGATTAACTGCCTAACCTTACGTAATTTAGTGACTTCTGGAAGATTAGGTTCACGCAAAATATCGATCACCCACCCTATTTTAGTCGTACGCTTAAACGGCACCACTACCATACAGCCGGGTTTCACAGGTAATTGCGTTTCATACGTGAAATCACCTGCATCAATACCCACTTTTACGTACATCACCCAATGTTATAAGTTCGTAATCCATCGAGCCCAACCCAATCTCAGCTGCATGCCGTACCTGTATGAGCGGATCGATCTCCGGTCGTAACTTTCGCATCGTGGCCTCATAATCCACCAGCTCATAGCTTGCCATATCGAGTGCAACCGGATCTTCTGAGACCAACACACCGCGATCGAGTCCCTCAATCTTATCACTCGGAAAGCAATCACACAGTTTCGTTATATTCAACAAGAACGTTACATAAAGTACAGGTTTACCCTTAACGGCACCCAACGCATACTCAGCTATCTTACGTTGTGCGTTAGCGGAAGATTCGTTCCAGTTTGTACGGATTGCACCTTCCGGGCATACTGCTATACATGCGGCACAGCCACTACATTTTTGTTCATCGATAATCGCATGCTCCGTTACTGTGATAGCACCCACACTACACCATCTTGCACAGATGCCACACGCTTTACAGCGATCCAGCACCACCCGTGGTGCAAGCGTCGAATGCATGGATAACTTACCACGTCGTGTGGAGCAACCCATACCCAGGTTCTTGATCGTAGCACCAAACCCTGTCAACTCATGTCCTGTGAAATGTGTCAACACCAGCATCGCATCACTTTTGACTATACCGGTGGCGATATTCACGTAGCTGTAGAATTGGCCATTTATCTCGATATCCACACCTTCATCACCACGTAACCCATCCGCAATTATTATCGGTACCCCGATGGTGTCGAAACCATGTTCACGTATGAGGTTAAGGTACATGACTGCATCCATACGTGCACCATGGTATAGGGTTACGGTATCGGTAAGAAAGAACTTTACCCGCTTATCAGCCCATACACTTAGTATCTCCTTAACCCAATGTGGTTTGATGTGTGTGGTTACACCCTTCTCACCAAAATGTAACTTAACAGCTACAAAATCGCCGCTTCCATACAGGTTGTACCAATTCTCACGTAATAACCTTTTCAATAATGGTATGAAACGCCCCTCCTCAACGTATGGAATATGGTAGACTATGCTCTTTCGAGGAGGAGCTTCTTGGATGTTAGACATCTGGTACAAACCCAAACACGTTTGGGCTTACCGTCGATCTTCAAACGTACCTTCTGTAGATTAGGGTAAAAAATGCGTCTCGTCACCTTATGTGAATGGCTTATCTGTCTACCCACCTTGTAGGTTTTACCACAGATAGCACAACGTTTCGCCATATCAATTAAAAATATAATAGGATGAAAGTTGTCAACACAACAGCTGCTGTGTATGTTATATGATGCGATACAGGTTTATCGTCATACTACTTGCCATCGTTATCATAGCGGTGAGCTTCATCGTATATCGATATCATAGCCGTACCATTACAATCCGTGTGGGTGATACTTACTTGGTCGTTGAAGTAGCTCGTACACCAGAAGCACGACAACTTGGGCTCATGCACAGGCAGCGGTTACCTGAGGATATGGGTATGTTATTTGTATTCGATACCGTCGGCATCTATACGTTTTGGATGAAGGATACCTACATACCATTATCGATAGCATTTATAACCGCCGATGGTAGGATTATCGACATACAGGATATGGAGCCACTTAGCTTGGAATTACACTTCCCCAGCCAACCGATACGGTTCGCTTTGGAGGTGAACCGCAGCTGGTTCACACGTCACGACGTGAAGATAGGCGATACAGTGTATATATCGGGGATAAGTTTAGGTGTAAGGTTTTAAGGAATCGCATTCGTACCCCAAAGGAAATATCCATGGATTATCGCTATTTCTTGACGAGTAGATTGCACTACGTAAATTATCAACTGCAAACACATGAATATCATAGTTTGCATCAAACAGGTACCTGATACCGCAGAGGTACGTATCGACCCGGTTACCAAAACACTCATACGTGAGGGTGTACCAGCGATTGTCAATCCGTTCGACTTATATGCAGCTGAAGAGGCGATACGCTTGAAGGAACGCTACGGTGGTAAAACCATAGCTATATCGATGGGGCCACCGCAGGCTGAAGAAGCGCTACGTGAGGTAGTCTCCATGGGTATAGATGAAGCTATACTCATTACAGATGAACAGTTTCGTGGTTCCGATACACTTGCCACCTCGTATACGTTGGCGAAAGCAATACAGAAGCTCGGTGATTACGATCTCATCCTATGTGGTAAACAAGCCATTGATGGCGATACTGCACAGGTAGGGCCTGGTATCGCGGAATGGCTTTCGTTGCCACAAGTCACCTATGTGGGTAAAATTGAAGCTATCAAAGATAACAAAGCCAAAGTGTGGAGGCTAATCGAAGGTGGGCACGAAATTCTTGAAGTCCCTTTACCCGCAGTCTTCACCGTGGTGAAAGAGATAAACGAACCGCGGTTACCTTCGTTACGTGGTAAGTTACGTGCGAAATCGATGACCATACCGCGGTGGGGGGGTAAAGAGTTGGAAGTTGACCCACGTTATGTGGGGTTGGAGGGGTCACCCACACAGGTGGTTGAGATCTTCACACCTGAAATAAAGAAGGGTGGTGAGATCTTTCATGGCCCGATAGAGGAAGGTGTAGAGAAGCTGTACCAATTTCTAAAAGAACGTGGTTTCGTATGAAGGACATAAGGGTTATCGAATCCAAATGTAACGGGTGTGGCCTATGTGTAAAAGCATGTCCGTTTGGGGCTATCGAACCCATAGCTGGTATCGTACGTATAATACGTGAGAAATGTAACCTCTGTGGTATCTGTGTGGATGCATGTAAGTTAGGTGCTATAGAGGTGATAGAGGAAGCCAAACCAGAGAAGGTAGACGTTTCACAATATTCAGGTGTATGGGTGTTTGTCGAGCTTACCGATGATGGTGTACATAAGGTTACGTACGAATTGCTGGGTAAGGCACGTGAACTTGCCACCAAACGTAACACCTACGTAGGTGCAGTCTTAATAGGTAACAATGTGGAACGATTCACACAGGAGCTCATATATCGGGGTGCAGATAAGGTTTTTGTGGTCGACGATGTGCGGTTGGATAGATTCATGGTGGAACCCTACACAAACGTTATGGAGAAGCTCGTGTTAAAATATCGACCTGAGATACTCATTGCAGGTGCTACGACGAAAGGTAGGAGCTTACTTCCAAGGTTAGCGGTGAGGCTCAAGACTGGGTTGACTGCCGATTGTACGGGTTTGGATATCAACGAAAACGGTGAACTCGTGCAAACCCGACCCGCATTCGGTGGTAACATCATGGCCCGCATATTGTGTCCACGTACGAGACCGCAGATGGCGACCGTTAGGTACAAGGTGATGCCAGAGGCACCAAGGGATACTAATCGTACTGGTGAAATAATAAAGGAGAGGCCACCACAGCAGTTGCTATACTCACAGGTTAAGTTTATCGAATTTGTTGCCGACAAAACCGTAAAGGTGAAGCTCGAAGAAGCCGATATCATTGTCTCAGGTGGCCGCGGGTTGGGTGAGCCCAAGAATTTCACCCTCATAAGGGAGCTGGCTGATCTACTTGGTGGTGCAGTGGGGTCGTCACGGCCACCGGTCGATATGGGTTGGATACCATATTCACATCAGGTGGGTCAAACCGGCAAAACCGTGAAGCCCAAACTCTACATAGCGGTTGGTATAAGTGGTGCTGTACAACATCTTGCAGGTATGGCAGGTTCTGACACAATAGTTGCGATTAACAAAGACCCTCATGCACCTATCTTCAAGGTGGCGGATTTCGGTATAGTTGGCGATCTGTTCAAGGTTGTACCTCAGCTCATCAAACTAATAAAAGAGCGTAGCTAACCTTTATATTTTAGCATCGCTGTTATCGCATTACGGGCATCGGTGAGCACCTTCTTATCCAGCTTGATTTCATACTGCTCGTACTGTAATGCATTATACACATCCATAAGCCGTATCTTTTTCATGCTGAAACAAACCTTTGGTGTACCAAGTGAATAGAAACGCTTGTTGGGGTTCTCCTTTTTGAGCCGATATATTAGACCTTCCTCTGTACCTATGATGAAAGTTTGGCTATCCGATGTCTTCACGTATCGTAACATGCCTGAAGTTGATGTCACCACATCTGCGAACTGTACGACTTCGGGTTTACACTCTGGATGTATGAGTAACACGCTATCTGGGTGTTGTGACTTCGCTTGATGTACTTCATCCACCGTAAACTGTTCATGCACATAACAGTAACCGGGCCACACGATAACCTCTTTATCTGGTAGATTCTTGCGTACCCAATCACCCAGGTTTCTATCTGGTAGGAATATCACTTTACGTGCGGGTACATTGCGGACAACTTCAACCGCATTCGCCGATGTACAACATACATCACTCATCGCCTTTATCTCTGCACTTGTGTTCACATAGGTTACCACCACAGCAGCTGGATGCCGTTGCTTTAATAGTAGTAGATCTTCAACCGTCACGCTATCAGCAAGCGGGCAACCCACATCTTCTTTCGGTAGCAATACTTTCTTATCGGGTGAAAGTATCTTCGCTGTTTCGGCCATAAATCTAACCCCACAGAATACGATCATATCAGCATCAGTATTCGCAGATAGTCTTGCGAGCTCAAGCGAATCGCCCACAAAATCGGCTATCTCCTGTATCTCTGGTAGCTGATAATTATGTGCCAATATTACTGCATGCTTCTCATGTTTTAGTTGCCGAATGTGTTGCTTTAACCTATCTTTATCCAAATTCTTCATAGCTATCCTCCAGATATCACCTTACGTATCTCTATACGACATTCGGGTGATAGCTTCTCGTCTGGGGTGAGTAACCTCTTGCTATCAGTTTCAATAACGAGTATCTCTTCCTCCCTGAAGCCAAGCTTTTTGATGAGCTCACGTACGGTTTTGACACCATCTAACTGGATGAACTTCTGGTCAGGTTGGATAAAAATCTCCATCCCTACCCCGTTAGCAGCCACATAGCCTATCCTTTTATAATATCGAAATTATGAATTTGTAAATTCACAAGTAGTTACAGTTGACGAACCCCAGTATATGCGTTATATTATTTATGTTCAAGGACAAAAATGGGCAAAAAGCATTGGACACAAAAGCTAAAGGAGGAGCTCGAATTGTACAAAAACGAGGCCAAACAGTGGCGTGAGAAGTACCTCACGGTGTTGGCGGAGCTGGACAACTTTCGTCGTCAGGTAGATAAAGAACGCGATCGTACTCGCAGGGTGGCACAGGAGAAGATGATGCTGGCAATAATACCGGTGCTGGATAACTTCGAACAGGCGCTCCATTATGTCAAGAATGCGAACAACCTCGATAGCCTCAAGAAAGGTGTGGAGATGATCTATTCGCAACTCAAACATACGCTGGAGGAGCTGGGGCTCAGGTGTTACACGAGTGTGGGTGAGAAGTTCGACCCTGAACGTCACGAAGCGCTGTTCATTGAGGAGACCGATGACCATCCCGAAGGTACGATTATCAAGGAACTTGCACAGGGTTACACATTTAAGGGACGGGTCATAAGGCCCGCACGTGTTGTGGTAGCGAAACCCAAAAATAAAAAGGTAAATGAATAAAGGAGGTAAAGATGGCCAAAGAAAGAATTATAGGTATAGATTTGGGAACAACCAACTCCTGTGTAGCAATCGTTGAAGGTGGTGAACCCAAAGTCATACCCAACCCCGAAGGTGAACGTGTCACCCCATCCGTGGTGGCATGGAAAGATGGCGAAATACTTACTGGTTCGTTAGCTAAACGGCAGCAGATTATCAACCCTGAGAACACGATATACTCGATAAAGCGGTTCATGGGCCGTCGCTATAATGAGGTTACCGAAGAGATAAAGATGGTGACCTACAAAGTAGTACGTGGGCCACACGATGATGCACGTGTGATGATGGGTGGTAAGATGTACTCACCACCAGAGATATCGGCAATGATACTGCGTTACCTCAAAAAGGCGGCGGAGGATTACCTTGGTCACGAAGTTAAGAAAGCGGTTATCACCGTACCTGCATACTTCAACGATGATCAACGTAAGGCTACACGTGATGCCGGTACAATAGCGGGGTTGGAGGTGGTTCGTATCATAAACGAGCCAACTGCTGCATCACTCGCATACGGGATGGAGAAGAAGAAGGGAGGTCTGATAGCGGTGTTCGACCTCGGTGGCGGTACGTTTGATATATCGATACTCGAGATAGGTGAGGGTGTGTTCGAAGTCAAGTCCACTTCAGGTGATACCCATCTGGGGGGTGACAATTTCGACCAACGTATAGTGGATTGGCTCATAGAGGAGTTCAAGAAGGAGCACGGTATCGACCTACGTAAGGATCGTTACGCACTACAGAGGTTACGTGAGGCTGCGGAGAAGGCCAAGAAGGAGCTATCGAGCATGATGGAGACCACGATCAGCTTACCATTTATAACAGCGGACGAGTCGGGGCCCAAGCATCTCGAAGTTAAGCTCACACGTGCCAAGTTTGAAGCATTGACCGAGGATCTCATCGAACGTATGCGTGGACCGGTTGAACAGGCGTTGAAGGATGCGAAGATCACACCCAAAGACATAGATGAGGTGATACTCGTCGGTGGTATGACACGTGTACCGAAGGTGCAACAGTTTGTACAGGAGCTTTTCGGTAAGGAACCACAGAAGGGTATCAACCCCGACGAAGTGGTCGCTTTAGGTGCTGCCATACAAGGGGCGGTACTCGCAGGTGATGAGAGTGTCCGCGATATACTATTGCTGGATGTGACACCACTCACATTGGGTGTGGAGACACTCGGTGGTGTTATGACACCGATGATCGAACGCAACACCCGCATACCAGTATCACGTAAGAAGATATTCACCACAGCAGCGGATAACCAAACTGCTGTCGAAATACATGTGTTACAGGGTGAACGTCCACTCGCTAAGGATAATCGGTCATTGGGTAGGTTCATACTCGAGGGTATACCACCAGCACCAAGAGGTGTACCACAGATTGAGGTTACCTTCACCATAGATGCTGACGGTATCTTGCATGTGTCTGCAAAGGATCTCGGTACCGGGAAGGAGCAATCCATCAGGATAACTGCATCGAGCGGACTTACGGAGGAGGAGATCGAACGTATGCGTAAGGAGGCGGAGCTACATGCGGAGGAGGATCGCAAGAAGAAAGAAGTCATCGACCTACGTAATCAGGCTGATCAACTCATATACACGATGGAGAAGCTACTCAAGGAGCAGGGTGATAAGATTGCGCAAGCTGATCGCGAGGCTATCGAAAATGCGATAAAGGAGCTACGTGAGAAGATGAAATCCGAAGATCCAGAGACCATACGTTCGGGTATACGGGCGCTCGAAGCTGCTGCACATAAGGTGGCACAGGAGATCTATCGTGCTGCGGGTGTACAGACGCCACCAGGTGGTACACAGACGAGTTCAACCCAACAACCCAAAAAGGAGGGAGGCGGGCCCGTAGATACCGACTATGAGGTAGAGAACAAGTGATGGCGGTAACGAAAAAGGATTACTATGAGATACTGGGTGTACCGCGTAACGCTACCAAGGAGGAGATAAAGCGTGCATATAGGAGGTTGGCACTCAAATATCATCCGGATAAGAATCCAGACAACCGTAAGGAAGCTGAGGAGAAGTTCAAGGAGATATCAGAAGCCTATGAAGTGCTTATGGATGACCACAAACGTGCACTATACGATAGATACGGGCATGCGGGGCTCGAAGGTACGTTCGGTGAGCAGGGGTTCACTTGGGAGCATTTCACGCATTTCGACGATTTGCGTGATATATTTGGTGAGTTCTTCGATAACCTTGTACGCGATTTCGGTATAGGGGGGTCGATCTTCCAGGATCTGTTTGGTACCAGGACACGTGTACGACATCGTGGTGAAGACCTACGTATAGTTTTGCCACTCGAATTGGAGGAGATAATCAAAGGTACCACAAAGACCATCAAGTATACACGACAGGTGATATGTCCCGCATGTAATGGTAGAGGTGGTACTACACAGACCTGTCCCGTATGTAGAGGTAGTGGCCAGATACAACGTGTATCTGAGAATGTATTTGGTAGATTCGTAAGTGTGACCACATGTCCCGAATGTGGTGGTACGGGTACCATACTTGCAAGCAGATGTAACGTATGTGGAGGTAGGGGACGTGTACCCAAGAAGGAGCGTATCGAGGTACGTATACCAGCTGGTGTCAGGAATGGCGATACACTCACAATAAAGGGTAAGGGTAACGTAAGTTCGGATGGTGGGCCACCGGGTGATTTGCTTGTCACAATAAACGAGAAGCCGCACCC
>JAGGUB010000053.1 GCA_021158725.1 Caldifarciminota bacterium
TACCTCAAACGTCGCTACCACCGTAAGCGTTGACCAATGTGACCAATAGCTCAGCGTTACTTAGTGATGCCAATCTCACCCAGCAACCACAGACACCCCCTGTAACGATAGAACCGCCGTATAAGGTCTATCTCACGCTTGTGTTTGGTAAACATTGATTTATACTTTCCCTTCAATATTCTCACATGTGGCACCTCAAGCTTAAGCGGGTTTATCCATCTACCATTATGCTTTACCCTGAAGTCGAGGTGTGGCCCTGTCGATAACCCTGTCGACCCCACATAACCGATGATCTGCCCCTGTTTGACCTTCACCCCCTTCCTTATACCCTTAGCGTAACGTGATAAATGCGAATAGTACGATTCGTAACCCTTGGGATGACTGATAACCACCTGCTTACCGTAACCACCACGCCACCCCACGTACTTGACGATACCTGACCCTATCGCACGTACTGGTGTACCCAATGGTGCCACGTAATCCACCCCATAATGTGGACGTACAACATGCAATATAGGGTGATACCTATACTTAGTGTAGCCCGAACTCACCCTCACATAGCTTAACGGTGCACGTAAGAACATACGTTGTAACGATCTACCACTGGGCTCATAGTACCCATCGTATGGCTCAAAATAGTATGCCTCACTATCTTCATATCTTGCGTATAGTATGGTACCGTACCCGATAAACCTATCCTCTACATAACGTTTGTACGTGAGTATCTCAAATGTATCACCGCGTCTCACCTCAACGTGAAAGTCTATCTCCCACGGAAATATCCTCTCAGTAAACTGATACACCAAGTAAGGTGTACCACCACGTGCGAGCACCGCCTCGTAGAATGAAGTTGTATCCACCACCCCTTGTATATAAGTTAGTATTTGGCGTTCCGGTATACGGGTTACTACAAACCCTGTATCTATGAAATAACCTGCATCCCTTGTGAAGTACTTCATCCATCTTATGCCACCCGTATCCCTACATACAACAAGCTCCTCACCCGGCCATCGTCGTGTGGGGGATATAAACTTACCCAATGATTCAGCCAATACGTACGACTCTCTATAATTTAACCCCGCACGTTGAAACAGTGACTCCCACGTTTCACCTTTCTCCAGCGTAAAGGTCTGTATTACAAGTACTAAGCTAACCAGCCACACTGTGTATAGCCTCTTCTATGCTGTCGTTAACCGCTTCTTTCACATATTTATACGCGGTGAACAACGCATTTTGGATCGCAGGCTCTTTCGACCGTCCATGCCCTATGACGTTGACACCCTTCACACCCATCAGTATAGCGCCACCGTATCGTTCGTAGTTGAGCCGTCCAAACGACTTCTTAAGCGATGGTGCCAGCATCGCACCTGCCAGCTTCGTGAAGATTGATCGATTGATACTCGATTTCAATATATCGCTGATGATCTCAACCAAACTTTCACCAAACTTCAGCATAGCATTACCTATCGCACCTGAACACACAACTATATCCACCACACCATAAAGTATCTGATGTGCATCTATATTGCCGTAAAAGTTGAGCCCCGACTGCTTCAACAACCTATGTGCTTCCATGATCTTATCACCACCTTTGATGTCCTCCTCACCCATTGATACCAACCCAATACTGGGGTTATCGATACCCAACGCATGTTCCAAGTATATCGATGCCATCATCGCAAACTGATACAAATGGATGGGCTCCGCATCCACATTCGCACCTACATCCAGTACCAACGTATAGCCCTTGACGGTGGGGAAAAACGTTGCCAACGCAGGTCGTTTGATACCCTTCAAACGCCCAAGCTTAGTAACTGCTGCCACCATATAAGCACCTGAGTTACCGAACCCCACAAATGCATCAAGTTCACCCCTTTTCTGTAACTCCATACCCACAACTATTGAGGAGTTGGGCTTCTTGCGGATTGCATCCAGCGGATGTTCATCCATCCCGATAATCTGCTCCGTGTGGTAGATCTTCACCCAGGTTGGAACTCTACCTTTGAGTATACTCTCGTCACCTACGAGCACGAGCTCAAACGGCGGCGGCTCAAGCCCATTAACCGCACGTATAATAACATCAGGTGCATGATCACCTCCCATAGCATCTAATCCGATCCTGGTCATATGGTTAAACCTTCACCTCTTTACCCTTATAGTGATGACAATAAGGGCATATATGATGTGGTAGTATCAACCTACCACAGTTGGGACATGACACCAATTGCAACAATTTCTGCTTACGTTCCCACTGTGACCTGTGATGTCCTACCCGACTTTTGGATTTACGTTTCTTCGGTACACCCATCGTCCCTCCATAGTTAAATATACTTAATAAGCTAACACGTCAATCACCTACAGTAACACATTTCTTGACATCCATCCATCCGCTTATATGATGTATATCACTGGAGGTGCCATGACTTTCTTAAGCTGGTTAGTGTTTATTTTTCAAATCCCACCACCAACCAACGTCATCGCATACGATCGGCCCAACGATGCCGGTAAGGCGATCATCATACAGTGGCAACTATCACCACAAGATACCGCGCTCACCCGTTACGAGATACTACGTATATCAGCAGATACCGTACAACTCATAGGCAGTGTACCTGCTGGTATCAACGAGTTCATCGACGTCACCTGTAACGACGGTATCCCTTACAGGTATCAAGTGGTAGCTGTGAAAGACACCGAACGTGCTGCGTCGGAGGTTACACCTCCCGCGATCAGTTCAGCACAATGGTTCAACACCGGTCGTATCAACGTGTTAATTGGTGTGATACTCTTCTCATCCATCGTATTATACTTCATACGTAGTGCACGCAAAGGCAAACCGCTCTTCATACGTCGTATTGCGGGATTGGATGCACTCGAAGAAGCTGTAGGTCGTGCTACCGAAATGGGTCGTCCCATACTTTTCATACCCGGTATCGCATCTGTGGCCGATATCGGTACCATTGCTGGGCTCAATATACTTGGTGAGGTGGCCAAGAAAGCTGCCAAATATGAAACCCCATTACTTGTACCCAACCGCGACCCCGTCGTCTACACCGTAGCACGTGAAGTCGTACGTGAAGCCTACACCAGCGTAGGCCGACCCGATCTATTCGACCCCGACAGCGTGTATTTCGTCACCCAAGAGCAGTTCGGTTACGCAGCCGCCGTCTGCGGTACCATGGTACGTGAACGTCCAGCTACTAACCTATTCTTTGGCATGTTCTGGGCAGAATCGCTGATACTGGCAGAAACGGGTGCCACCACCGGTGCTATACAGATAGCGGGTACGGATTCAGTGCATCAGCTACCCTTCTTCATACCCGCCTGTGATTACACCATCATCGGTGAGGAACTCTATGCTGCAAGCGCATACTTATCGCGTGAACCTGTCTTGTTGGGATCACTTAAGGGTCAAGACTATGGTAAGCTGTTAATCGTCAGCACATTGGTGATCGCCTCCATATTATCGTTGATCGGTTTCAGCAATATTTGGAAGTTTTTCTCCGTCCAATAGGAGGTAACATGCGTCGTTCATTACCGTTAGCCATATGCTTTGTGATGGGCATACTGATGATAATACAGTTTTTTATCCCACACCCTGTATCTATCAAATTTTTCGACCTCACTTACAAATGGTACATCGTAATAGCTGCATTCGCACTTGTATTGGGTGCAGGTAGCCTCATCTCACATCACACCGAACGCATAAGGTATCGACGTGAAGGTTGGGCCTACAGCGTAGTAGCACTTGTTTCACTTGTAGTGACTGCAGGTATCGGCTTATTTGGTGGCATAGAGAGTGGCTCATTATTTATGACGATCTATGAGAACATAATCGTACCACTTGGTGCATCGATGTTTGCCATCCTCGCATTCTACATGGCATCCGCTGCATATAGGGCATTCAGGGCACGTACACGTGAAGCCACCCTACTGCTGGTATCAGCCTTCATCGTGATGCTGGGTATGGTACCTTTTGGTTACTACATATGGCCGGGACTACCTAAGCTTGCCAGCTGGCTACTCAATGTACCCAACCTCGCTGCCAAACGTGGCATAATCTTCGGTGTAGCACTCGGCATGATAGCTACTTCACTTAAGATCATATTAGGTATAGAGCGTAGCTGGTTGGGAGGTAGCTGATGCGTATAGGTGAAACCTTACTTAAAATTGACCGTCGTATGATAT
Organism: Caldifarciminota bacterium; assembly: GCA_021158725.1. Lineage (GTDB taxonomy): Bacteria > Hydrothermota > UBA3073 > NMUJ01 > NMUJ01 > NMUJ01. Next base: position 4,189 of record JAGGUB010000053.1, read on the forward strand.
ATCTCATACTCGGTATAGCAGTGATCGTACCACTGATCAAACCCATCGGCATACCAGTAAACGTAATGCCCGAAACCCAAAAGCTGTTCAATGCAATCGACCAGATCCCACCCAACGACAAACCATTACTTATCTCTGTCGATTTCGATCCCGCCGCTATGCCGGAACTCTACCCCATGCTACTGGCAATATTACGACATGCGTTTGCCAAAAACATCCGAGTAATCGTACTCGCAATATGGGCACCCGGTACGGGGTTGGGTGAGATGGCACTCCAAACCGTAGCCCCTGAGTACAACAAAACCTACGGTAAAGACTACGTGTTCCTGGGCTACAAACCCGGTATGACAGCTGTCATGCTCGGTATGGGTGAATCCATCCGTGGCGTCTTCCCTACCGACTATTATGGTACGCCATTGGATTCGCTCGAAATGATGCAATCCATACGTAACTATCGTGATATAGCGATGTGTGTATCACTCTCGGCAGGTACACCTGGTTACCTGGAATGGATCTCCTACGCAGGTGCCCGCTATGGGTTAAAGATAGGTACCGGTGTAACCGCAGTCTCTGCAGCTGACGCATACCCATACGTGCAGACTGGTCAACTCTGTGGCCTATTGGCGGGGCTCAAAGGTGCTTCCGAATATGAGACATTGATCGAACGTCACGGCTACAGTAAGGCGTTTAAACCCGCCTGCCAAGGTATGGACTCACAGTCACTTGCACACCTTGTCATCATGATATTCATCGTACTCGGTAACATCGGTTATTTCCTAACCCGGAGGCAACGATGAACGTATCACATGATCCACTTGTATGGTTTGCAGCCTTACTCACATTATCAATATTCTCCTTCCTCTACAAGGATAACCCATTCTACAGGTTTGCCGAACACCTATTCGTAGGCACTTCAATGGGATACTGGATTGCATTAACCTGGCACAATGCGGTGAAACCCAACCTTTGGATACCACTCGTAAAGGAGCATAACCTGCTCTACATTATACCACTCATACTGGGGTTATTCTACTTCTTGCGATTCGTGCCACGTTTGAACTGGCTCGTACGTCTACCGATAGCATTCTCGTTAGGTTGGGCCTCCGGTGTCGCCATACCTGCTGTATTTCAAGCCTCTATCATCAAACAGATACAGGGTACGATGCTCACCCCAACCATGTTCAACCGTTGGGATACAGGATTATGGTCAGTCGTCATCCTAATAGGTGTCATCTGCACAATATTGTTCTTCTTCTTTTCAACCGAACGTCGTGGTGTAATGAAGCCTATCGCCCAAATCGGTATAACGTTTCTGATGATAGGGTTTGGTGCAAGCTTCGGTTACACGGTGATGGCCCGTATCTCGCTATTAATAGGTCGTATGCAGTTCCTATTACGTGATTGGCTTGGCATAGTCCAGTAGTACTCGATCACCAGCTATATTTAAGTGTCACCACTTTATATGTCATATTCAGTATCGCTTGCTGTAGCTCTTCGGATGACTTACCTTCCAACTCCATACGTTGGGTTGGTTCCACCATAACGATGTGCTCACCTACCACATCGTATACACCAGCACCCCGCCGTGGGTTCGCTATACTACCGTAGCTGGTTGCCACCGTAGTGTCAAGCAATACCCTCGTCACCGGTGATAGGTCAGCTGCCTTTATGATACCAAACGTACGACATGCCTTACCCTTATAGTGTTCGTTGAGCCCCACCCATAAATTACCATCGTTATAGAATACACCAAACCCCATCGGTATCTGTGGAGTACCCAACAACGCACGCTGTTGTTCTGATATACCCATCAACATGCTATCAATCTGCGCTTCTGTTAACTTCACCCTACGTATATCCAATGTGATACTTTTGAGCAAATTACCACTGGCATCGTACTGTTCGATCCTTGCATCACCTATCCGCAACAGGTAGAAGTTACCATCCTCATCCACTGCCACATATTCGTATGCGTTGATCATATCCCACAACTTACCATGTAGGATATCGTCGATCTGCATCGGCTCATCTCGTGTGATACGTACCAGCTCATCCCCCATAGGTGATATCACTGCCACCCTAATTGTTGATAGTGGGCTAAATGTCACATATATATCGCCAGTGTGTGGATGTACCGCCATACTGATAGCGGATTTGTCCGGCAATGGGACGATACGTTCGGAATTACCTAATGTATCGAATATCTGTACCCTTAACCCACTTTCGAGCACATAGATCCTGTCACCAGGCCCCCATTCAACTTCGGTACTCCCCATACCACCTCGTAGTAAAAGTTCGCCAGCCTCCACACCTGGATGACCGAACTCCCTTATGAAGTTGCCCTTTCCATCATACAGTACTATCCTACCTTTTGTAAACTCCAGCACCGCAATGTATCTACCATCCTTGGATTGCTTTGCACTCATAACAATACCGAGCTGTTCATCGGGCTTCACATTGACTATCTCAAAAACAGGCTCTGTACTCAACCTATGAGTTACTGTAAACCTTGCACCCTTTCTACAACCAGCTAATCCGACAACCAAAATAAAAACAGGTACCAATCTCCTTATCATAATACCTCCTTCCTGTAAGATACGTGTGACATAGCCAAGTCAATCTATCCACAGTGACCAAATGTTGACGTAGCTCATATCCACCTATATTTGGGTGTGTGGACATTACTTCTCTGGATGCACACAGTAATATCTGATCCCAACGTATATCTGTTGATATTATGGAACCAACACCAACCCCGTTATTTCAAAGATCCCACCACAGGTGAATACACTAAACCCTGGGTACGCTTACATTGTACTAAGGATTACTATGATATGGCAGCTACACTTGAGAAGTATCCGCAAGTACATTGTGTGATAAACCTCACACCATCTCTGATATCACAGATACTCGATATGATCGCAATGTACGAATCAGGTAAACCCACCGATATCTACATGAGGTTAACACTAAAGCCCGCAGACGCGCTCACAGATAGTGAGAAGCTTTTCATTGCAGAGAACTTCTTCAGCGCCAACTGGAGGAATATGATCGACAGGTACCCACGGTATCACGAGTTACGGCTTAAACGCAGATTCAAACCCGATGGTTCATTAGACGCAGAAGCTACACTTAACAACTACACGGTACAGGATTGGCGTGACCTACAGGTATGGTTTAACCTCACATGGGTTGACCCATCCTTTCACGATGACACGGTTGAGCTACCCACTGGCAAACATGTCACGGTAAGACATCTCATCGAAAAAGCTCGCAACTTCACCGAACATGACAAACGTGAACTTCTCGATACACATATCGAGATAATGCGTGCAGTTTTACCGATACACAAAAGGTTACGTGATAGTGGGCAGATCGAACTTATCACTACCCCATTCTATCACCCTATATTGCCATTACTTTGTGACAATGGTATGGGGTTTCGATACCCCGACGATGCCGATACCCAGGTACGTAAGGCTATCACGTTTTATGAAGAGATTTTTGGCACCCCACCCACTGGCATGTGGCCCGCTGAGGGTGCAGTCTCCGAATCTGTCATCCCCATATTTGCACGTAACGGTATAAAATGGATAGCTTCCGACGAACAGGTACTGGCACATACGTTGGGTAAAGGATACTGTTCAGCACACGAAAAGTACCGCCCCTACATCGCAGTCAGTGATACATACAGTGTCTACATTATCTTTCGTGATACGAGGCTATCCGATGCTATAGGGTTTGTATATTCGGGTATGGATCCACAGGCTGCAGTCGACGATTTCATAGCAAATCTTGCATCAATACGTCAGCAGTTTGTCGATTCAAAATACCCACCACTTGTGTCTGTGATATTGGATGGCGAAAACCCATGGGAGAACTACCCTAACGATGGTAGTGACTTTTTAAATACGTTATATTCAAGCTTACAGGATATAGATTGGATTACCCCTGTAACGTTGACCGATTTTCTAAGCATGTTCACCGTACGCGATACATTGTATAACCTGCATGCAGGGTCTTGGATAGCTGCAAGTTTCGACACATGGATAGGCGAACCTGAAGAGAATCTCGCATGGGAGTATCTACTCAGGGTAAGGTTAGATATGGAAAGTTGGGCCAATGTACCCGCTGCATCATGGGAAGCCATCTACGCAGCAGAAGGTTCAGACTGGTTCTGGTGGTACGGGCGCGATCAATATACACATGATGAACATACGTTTGATGAGATGTTCCGCAATACACTCAAAACCGTCTACCTGTATGCGGGTAAACAACCGCCCGAGTTTCTTGACAAACGTATTATAAAGTAGTTTACGTTGAGGTTTGACCTCTGAGTCTATCGAATACCATCATATATTCGGTTATCAACCTATATGTGTTGAATTGGCTTGCATTACGGATGATGGTGTTCTTCATAACCTGTAGCCATTTCGCCCTATTTCCGTAGAATGTTGGTATCACCACGTTTTCTAACTTATCGTATAGTGAGTTGGCACACCTCCTATCGTCACCATCCTCTATGCTCCATCCTGTGACACCTTCGATACAACCCTCAACCCACCATCCATCCAGCACACTTAAGCTTGGCACCCCATTATGTGCAGCTTTCATACCACTTGTACCTGAAGCCTCGAGCCGCGGTCGTGGTGTGTTGAGCCATACATCTACACCTGCTACCATCAGCTGAGCCACCTCCATATCGTAATTTTCAATATATACGATTTGGATATCATCCTTAAGCTCGTGTATACCTTTGTAGATTTTGCGTATCATGGATTTACCGTCGTAATCTGTTGGATATGCCTTACCAGCAAATA
>JAGGUB010000044.1 GCA_021158725.1 Caldifarciminota bacterium
ATCATAGTATGCACCTTCTTCGACGTTGAGCTCAAACTCAGCCTCCGCTACTGACGAAACTCCACCCACAATGTCATAGTTATAGCCATGATACCTAAACGTATATGGATACGATACTATCATCGTATCGAGCACGGTATCCACCACCATACCTGTTGTATCTATGTAAAACGTATCATATACGATGCTATCACGTATCACGAGCGTCGTCTCGTTTGTCACCGTATCTATCACATACGATGTATCACTTATTATTGTATCGATAACCGCCACTGTATCCAAGGTATAAGATGTATCAATCTGCAAAGTGAACGTTGTCTCTTTAAGTGCTTCAGGTCGCATTGTAAGCTTTATCTGCACAAACTTATCCGCAGGTAGGTCAGTCTCCCCCAGATAGTGAGCTATAAACTCATTCTCTACAGTATCCCAGGCAAGTACATTGACAATACGTGTGGTATCGTACCACTTATCAGGTGTATAGTATACCGTTTTATAATCACCATTTTCGCGATACATACGTATATTGTAGATACCGAGGTTGAGACAATCACCCGGCTTGATATTAAGCGAATCTATATCACCTTTACCCTCTATCCATACCCGTAAGTAGGCAGGTTTCGGTGATGGTGGCATCCCTGTACAATAAACACACATTAGTACTACAAGGATCGTCGCCCTCGTAATCCATTTCATCATTGTACCTCCTACTTTTGAAAATAAATTTAAGTCACCCCTATTTATGTCAACCATTGAATATTGTCTAATTTACTTTAATTTTAAATGATGACATACAACGAGGCGTACACCTATGCAGCTAAGATATTGAGCATCGTATTACCTGGTGATATTAAGGACGAGCTTAGAATCTGCTTCGAGGAGTATCTTAAAATACCCATATGGAAGGTTACAACCTATCCTGACCGCAAGCTATCACCTGATGAAGAGTCTAAGCTATTAGATTATGTAGCACGTCGTGCACGCCGTGAACCCTGGCAATATATTGTCGGTAAATCATATTTTATGGGGTTAGAATTTCATGTCGATAAGACTGTCTTCATACCGCGACCGGAGACCGAAGATCTTGTAACCTACACATACATAATAGTACGTAAATTCAACCTCCAATCCATCTGGGATGTAGGTACAGGCTGTGGTGCCATCGCTATAGTATTGAAAAGGATGTTACCCAATATCGAAGTCTATGCCTCTGACATCATACCGTTGAAACTCGCCCGTCATAACGCCAACAATGTAGGGGTAAAGGTTCATTTCAAACGTGGCAACCTACTCGATGCGTTCGCTGAACTTAAAGTTGACACTATCGTCTGCAACCCACCCTACATCCCCAGCACAAGATATTGGGATCTACCTCCAGAAGTATTATACGAACCACGTACCAGTTACGATGGCGGTACCGATGGTTTAGAAATTATCAAACAGCTGATACCTCAAACTGTATCACATCTCACCCCGTGTGGTGTGCTATTGATCGAACTCGATTCAACCCAATCTGATAAAGTGTTAGAGTTAGCTCATCAATATTACCCTCATGCATGCATACTTAAAGATAGCTTTGATAAACCACGCTTTTTGATCACCTCCAACAGAGATATCACCGTCCACCCCTGGGAGACACTACGTGATAGGTTCATGGTAGGTTTATTTTAGCTTCACCATCTTATGTACGAGCTGTTTGCTACCCACATCCATTACGTAGAAATATATACCTGGCGGTACTTCCTTACCTGTAGTAGATGTACCATCCCAATATATAGTGTGTGAACCTACCCCCACCGTGTATGACCTTACAACCCTACCAGTTACATCGTATATTGTGAGCTTACCAACCCTACCATTTGGTATCACACATTTGATAGTAGTCCCGTATATGAATGGATTTGGATAGTTCTGAAGTAACTCCAACCTATCCAATGCAACCTCCTCCACACCCGTAAGCCCAGCTATCGCATGCTGCATGAACCGTTTCGCACTATCCTCTTCCATGTAGTATAGCGGGAACCCCAACAGTATAACCTTATATGGCCCACCAGTATACTCAATACCACAGATTTTACCATCGAACGCCGTATCTCCAGACGCTGACCTAAACGTATATATCGGTTGTGCACCCACGGTTGTGAACACATCTATATACTTCATATTACCCTGCCATGTGGATAGCACCTTAGAGGAATCAACTTCAAGATCTGGATATCCCGCACATCCATCAGCACCTACAAAATCAGCCCACCCAGACTCATCAGCTGCTGCTATCTTGAAATAATCATATACGAAATCACCGGGCTCAAACTCACTTGGATAAGTTTCACCCGTCAGCGCATAGATGGGTTTCCAACCCGAAATTATTAACTTACCACCAGCATCCAAGTAGAGTTTGAGTTCATCCACCACCTCATGTAGATGCGGTGCCGCATAGTCGTCAGCATGCCAGATTATGATACCATATATCCCACAATCGTAAATTGTTGGCATACCATCGCTGTCGATATCCCATTCATCGTACTCGTAGGTATCAAGTAACGCGTGGTAGAAACTATCCACCTGCTCATCTGTGGGGTTACAAGGTGCACCCGTCCCGTTACGCGTTTCGTCCACCAGCAATATACCATGGTCGAGCGATATACAGCGACCCGTAACCTCAACCGAGTAATCACTCTCAAACCCTTGTGTATCAACCGCTGTTACAACATAGTAGTACCATACACCACTCTCAACCGTCGTATCGATGAAGAATGTATCCACCAACTCACTATTTATCCTATTGTATGGGCCACCTGATGTCTCACCCCTGTAGACATTGTACCCTATGACATCATCTTCATAGTTGCGTCTCCAAGATAGGTTCAATTTAAAATATCCCGGCCTTATGGTTACATCCTTAGGTGCAGACGGTGGCCCCTCCAACGTACCCGGGAAGGTGACAAACGGATTACCTATGAAACACAGATCCCATGTGAACGAATCCGGTGTCTCATCCCCCCAGTATGTGAACCACACCTTTATCCATGTTGTATCATATTGGTAGCACAAATAATCGTAAAACGCCTCACCGAGTGTCTTACCTGCGGATAGTAAGTTGAAAAATGTCTCCTGTGCATTACCTGTACCTATACTACGTGTGACACCAAGTGCCCCAAGCCCGTTGGATTCACCCATACAGTAGTTAACTGCAAGGTTATGTGATGGCTCATCGTGGAAGCTTGCACCATGGCACGCCCACAGCAGGTAGAACCACGACCCTGGTGATATCTCACGTACATCACTCCAGTATACCCATGGCCAGCGATCAAAGCAATGTACACTGCTACCTGAGTGACACCATATGTGGGTAATCTCCGACCCATACGTGTTCAGGTATTCGAGATACTCGCTACCACTAACATACCAATCTGGCATCCCCCCTATGGTATCAACCGCCTCCCCATATATATGTGATAAGCTGATATACATCGGTTTAGCTGCACCCCGCCAGTCATAACATATACATTCGAGTGCCTGCCTCGGTACATGTAGCTCATGTTGATAGTACGTATGACATTTTTGTAGATAATCAACGAGCCTCTCCGGTTCGTCTGCTGGTGGCCACATCCAGAACACCCATATCTCAGGTCCAACATGGTCACCCTCTATCTTCTGCTCATAATAGCCATCATTATCACCATCGACAAAAGTACCGTCGAGATCCTCATAGAAGTATGGCAAACAGTACGGAGCTTCAACCTGCCTCGGATGCTCCCATAGCGCATAGGGTAGGTTACCCACAAGTATCGCACCGGTTATACCGCTATCCACATAGAGTGTCTGCAGATACTCACGTATAGCTTCAGCTGGCATATCGCTCCAGCTATCCACAAATATATACAGGCTGGCATCAAACTGTGACTCAACATCCAGCTTGTACTGCTCCAACAACGTATCAATCATCCCATACACACTACTGTCCACGAGTACTGCTACATTCTGGTGTATACTGGGTGCAATGTTGTTGATAAAGTACCACCACCATGTCCAATAATCCCCGTACCCTATACCAAGTACATATTCATGCACGTATTCGAAAGTATCCGGTAACGAGTATGTGAGTGTCACACTGGTATCAAGTACACACGGAGGAGAGGGCACCTCAACATCTTGCCAAAGTACGAAATCGAACTCCCACGCACCACGTGTAGCACGTTTGTACACTATGATACCAATGGTATCAACATTTGGTGGTACATTGACACTAAAATGTACGGTTACATCAATCTCCTCACCTGGATCTGCATACGGAGGGTAATCGATCCACACCACAGCCGGATATTGCTGTTTAAGTTGGTTCGTTGCCTGTATCAACCTGAACGCCTGCTGCCTTGTTAGCACCATATATTCTATACCGTATTGGGTTAAGAGTTGCATCTTATCAGCTGTACAAGTTGCTACCACATTCCTATCATCCAGAACTATATAGTCAACACCCAACTCCGTAACAAGCTCATACTCCATATCCGTACGTGTATGTATGAGCAGAGGTTGCCCATCACCCAGCAGCCATATGGGTTGTGGCAAGCTACATAAAATAATAAGCATAAAGCTCAACATCGTACCTCCTTCTACTCCTATACATCTTAAGATAACTTACCACTCACGATCGTATGTCAACTCTGGAATAGTATAGGGTAGAGGGCAGGCTGTACAGCCTGCCCTTGTATCTTAGTGTATAAGCAGCAACTTCTTCGTAGCTGACCAGTCACCCACCTTCAACCTGTAGAAGTACACACCCGCTGGTAGCAGCCTACCCTGATCGTCGGTACCATTCCATGTCACATGATGTGTACCTGGTGGTAGCTTCCAATCCACAAGCGTACGTACACGCTGACCCAGCATATTGTAGATGTAGAGCTTAACATGTGCCTGCTTTAATATGGTGAAAGCTATACGGGTGACATCAGTTACAGGGTTGGGTACATTCTGTGCCAACCGACATATTAGCGGTACCTGTTCCTCAACACCAACGTAGGGTGATGTCACTGCATATATTAAGAAATCGCCAATCCCCCAATCACTTGGCCGACACCAGTACCACCATTGATAGCAGATCCAGTCATTATCTGAATCCATGTGCTCATCCACACCAATGTAGGGACGATCGCCAAACTTAAACTCTATCCTCGCATGTACAATATCGTCGAGCACAAAATTATCAGGTATCGGTATTTCAACCCATCCCGTATCTGTAGGTACAACCTCGATGGGATCGATCAAATCGTCGCTGGTGGGTTTACCTGTACCATCATCAGGATGCAGGTGCAGATAGAACGTATCTGGCATCGAATCTATATACACCCATACACTGTACAGGGTTTCAGGTGTTGCAAATGGTTCAAACCTACGTGATATGAAGCCATCCCCCCATGGATTCGTAACATTATACGCAGGTAGCCCATCATCATACCTTATCACAGTGTTTGGTAACACCAGTATCGCACACCCAGCCTCTGGTGCAGTACCTGGCATATAGACAACGTTGCCATCAGCGTCCTCAGCTTTAACGTAGTACTCGATCCTTGTATCCACTGGATAGCCCGGTATTTCAGCCTCATAGTTAGCACCACCAATATTCTCCATATCAACTGTGGTCGTCTCTGTCGCTGTAGCGTATACCAGCTGTGCAGCAGTTAAGTTGTTATCCCTTATCTCAGCTGTTATAACATATGGGCCCACCGTATCATATGTATTACCATATGGTGTAGACATAACCTTAGGGGTTGTCCTCGCCGGCACAAACAGCGAGTCGGGTTCAAAATGTACCAGCCTAAGTGAATCCTCAAACGATTCCCACCACCCTATAGGATTGTAGATTATGAGCCCCTGATCACCAATATTTTCCGCCATCTCACACGCCATCGTCCTACCAGTATCGGCACCAGCTACACCTTCACTCACCAACATAGGGCTTGTCCAGTAATCACCTGCATTGTCGGAACCAAACACAAATATACCATAATCAAGTGGCACTGGATCGTACCAATCCTGTACTGCTACAAATATCCTACCATCTGCATCTCTACCCATGGTTGCAAGTGTCGCTTCACCATACGCTATATCAGTACGTGGTGGCGCTATAAACCAATAATCCTCCCACGTATCGGTTGATATCCTATACCTGAAGCCCACCAAACGGTTGCAACCCGGTTTATCTTGATACGCAAAACAGTAGAAAACATCATCGTTTACCATCACACCACGTGGATGACGTGCCCACCAGTTCTCCCATGCCCATGTTGCACCCTCAACAAGTGGAAAATGTTTCGCCTGTCGCCACGTAACCCCAGAGTCGGTTGACACAACTATACCCATGCACCAACCATCTCCAACAGGTGGTATGCTACCGAACGTTACCACGATATTTTTGCAATCCGAACTCATATATATGGTAGGGGATTCAGCCAAATGTAGGGGTTCACGTGGATTAGTGAACGAATCACCATATGCTATTACACGCATATCTTCCCAAGTTGTACCACCATCGAGCGACCTGAAGAACAGAATATCACGTACCTCTACATCATCACGTGTATAGTTACCCTGTGCTACGATGACAACAAACTGCCCATCACCACTCACCGCTATTGAGCCAAACCTCATACTGTATTGATCCAGCGTATCAGTAAGTGCAACAGGATCCCGCCATAACCCATAGAGGAAACCCTCATCACGTATGAACCTCAGCTCACCATCATCATCTATAAACGTGATGTATGGTGTATTATCAGCAGCTGCAGCTATTGATGGATACTGTGCACCATAACCCATATCGATTGGACCCATCTCATCCCAAGTCACACCGTGGTCCTCTGAATACGCGAAATACAATGCATGTGCATCATAGGGTGTCGGTATATAAACGATCTCCGCTACACCACTGGTAGGATCATAGTATATGTTCTCACCAGATATTGGTACCGTAGCGTACCACTTATCAACCGGCAATATACAATGCTCCCATGCCACCTCTCCCAACAGCATACCACTCACCAACAGAGCTAAAACCACCAACCCTCTCTTCATCCTACCTCCTTTTTGGTTCCTCTGTTATTATAACCAAATTTTTAATTTGGCAACCCATATCTCATAACATCCCAAATATCTCCAAAACATATTCTATTAACTCCTTTGCCTGTTCTTTATGTGTAAAGATTATGGGAAACGTGGTAACCATCACATCATAAGTGATACCATCATAATATATACCCACAGGCTTACCGATAAGCGTCGTATCTGATACTGGATTGAACGTAAGCACCCCATACACTGGTGTGAACGGCACAATCGATACCCACGATATCGTACGCAGATATTGGTGTCTCCATGTCTTATTTGTATCCACATCAACCGATGGCCATCCTTCAACCCCTATTGCACCTTTAAACTCATATTCAGGGACTACCGTGCTACCGGTTATATAAAAGTAGTCATGTATAAAGCCATCCTCTGCGAATAGACTTGTATCTGCACGTTCAAACATACGCCACCCTGTAATCCATAACTTGCCACCAACTTCCAGGTACTGTGTAATCGCATCCATAACCCCAGGTGACCAAAATTCCGTCCCGTAACTCCAATCATCATCGTACCAGAACACCATCTTATATTCTCCTATGGTTGATAACAAGTCGCCATCAAATGTCTCCCAATCTAACACATCATAGCATGTTTCACCCAGTATCTCATCCAATATCTCCTTGTAGAATGCCGAATCATTATACACACCTTCGGCACCCACCACACGTCGAGTCTCATCCACAACCAGTAGCGGTTTATCAAATGTAACCTCCACTAAGTATATATGTATAAAAGCAGGTGTGGGATCCTCATTAAATGTATTATCACGTGCCACTACTTCTATAGTATGCTTTCCCTCGAGTGGCTCCTTAAAAGCTGTCGGCGGTATATATATTGAAGTATCCATTATCCAATGTGACCACACAAGGCTATCTACCCGCCATCTGTAATCCATCACTTCACCATCTGGATCGGTAGCTCTCCAACTCACCTTTATACCTCTCCATGTAGCTGTAGTGTATGTGAGTGCAAGAAACGTATCACCTTCAACGGGATAGATGATCTCAGTCTCCGGCAGTTTATTGGCGAGCGTCCAAAACATCAACACCGCTGGACTGGTATCGACCGCACCTTCGTTATCTATAGCAGCAACCTCAAATATCTGTAGGTTACGTGAAATAGTATCACCATCCTCTGTTATGAGATCTTCATCAGACGATTCAAACGGTATCGTTATCTCAGTACCTGTTGTCTCTGCCCATTCATCTTCTGCCGGAAAGTAGTACGTATCACCTCGTGCTTTGTGTATGGTACGATACCTATATTTATATCTCACTACATAACCGTCTCCATCGTCACCATCCCAACATATCTGCTGTAACGCAAAATAGCAAGGCAGTGAATCACCCTTTGTCAGCGAATGCAGAGAATCATTCGGTACCGGCCCATAGGTTATTATGGTTTCGGGTACCTTATTGGGGTACGGTGTACCGGTTTTACCCCTCCGACAGCAAACCAGTAACATCGACACCACACAACCGGTGATCATTATGATGCTAATTCTTTTGACCATCATATCCCCCTACTCCAATGATTTCACCTTAATTACGGGTGCTATCTCATAACCTTCAGCAGTCCTCGATAATGAGCTATCGATATCGAAATACAGGTATAGATCGTAATACTTGTGCTCTTCAACCTGTAAATCAAAACTGGCCTTCGCCACACTTGTACCCCATTCGAGCTCTATATTGAGTAGATGACCACCCAGCTTGAACACATTATAATGGTAGTTAACCACCGTATCAGTATCCACGTAGGTGGTCTCCACGTAGGGGCTAAGGTTAATCGTCACCTTAATTGTATCGAACCTCTGTGGTGGTAGATCTGTTTCACCCAAGAAATAGGTTTTAAACTTATCCTCTGTCGTATCCCATGCGAATATGTTGACAACCCTATCTGTATCATGGAACACATCCGTTGACCAGTATATTGGTTTATGGTAACCATCTTCCCTAAATACCCTTATGTTGTTGATCTTCAAGTTCAAACAGTCACCGGGTTGGATACCCAACACATCGCGGTCGGCGGCCTCACCCTCTATCCAAACACGCAAGTAACCAGGTTCAGGTGTAGTGAACCGTCTCGTACAGTGAATCACCATTATTGCCGAAATTACCGCGATGGCTAAAACAGCACGTATCTTCATTGTACCCCCTTAGATAGCTATCCCCAACGTCAACCTATACACGTCTTTAAGCCCTTCATAATGTGTATATGCGCAGTTGATGCTGAACCTAAACTTACCCACATGCTGTACGAACCCCACACCAGTGGACCACGTTTCGGAATCATGTCCTATCTTGTAACCAGCTCGTACAGCAAACATATCATTATACCAGTATTCGCATCCTATTGCTAATCGTTCCTTGGAGTCGGTTGGTTTGTCAACATTGACTGCCACAGTGAGTTTGTACATATCCGTCTCGATAACCTCATCCGCAACCCCAAACGAAAACATAGTAGGTAAAGGACACATCTCATGCATAAACTTAAGGTAAGGCCCAAAGTTTGCTATCCTCATACCGAACCGCACCTTATGCCAACCCGTCCAGTAATATGTACCGATATCACAACATATCGTACCCGCTGAGTACACATAGAGATACATACCCACATACTTCAACGTAAATCCGATCGCTGTCTTATCCGTAAGGAATGTCGCATAAGTGAGCCCCAACACAAAATCACTACAATAGAAATACTCACCAGTACCCTCAGGTCTCAGTATGGTACGTATCGGCATCTTATCTGTGTACAACGTACCAAACGATACACCGAACGTACCCAGCCTTCTGAAACTTTTCGCCATCCCCACATATTCATAATTAATATTCGCAAACCATGGCATATGGGTAGCAAACATACTGTAGCCATTCACACGTGCCAGGCACGCTGGGTTATAATACAATGCACTTGCATCATCCGCTACTGCAATGTAGGCTTCACCCATACCAACTGCACGTGCATGACAGCCAATTTTAAGCATCTGTGCAGTAGTGCTGCCAGGTCTATCATACACCCCATATAAGAGTAGAGGCATAAGGAACGTACAGCTCAACAATTTACGCATCTTGCTCCCCCTATTTAATGACGACAAATTTACCTATTTGAACCTCACCCGTCTCATGATCCTCCACCGAGAATATGTAGATTTCAGTCGTTATCGCCTGGTTTGCACGTGACACGAGGTACCAGTCCTCATAACCTTTATTAGGGTCGTTATGCTCGATAACGTCCACAAGATCGCCACTTAAGGTATAGATCCTAATCGTACAGTGAGCTGGCAGATTTATGAACTGCACCCGCCTATCAGCTTCTGACCATTGTCTACCAGCTTCACGTGGTGTCTCCCATGGCAATGGACTTGTATAATCGACATTACCGAGATATGGGTTGGGTACCACCGCTACCCGACCGAGCTTCTTAGGTGGCGAACCCGGTACGACCTTCTGCATGTTGGCAAACTTTGCACTCTCCAGCCACACACCTTCATGTGGTATCGCATATGAGGTGACACAATACCAGTAAGGTATACCGTTCACCAACCCACTATCTACGTATTCGTATTGTAGACCGGTTTCACGACCAAACCCATCACCTTTCTTGTCGAAATCGGCCATCAATGTCCAGGGCCCATTTATACCGCTGGTACTTTTATAAACCCTATATCCAGCAAACGGATATTCTATACCGTCCACCCTATAAGGGTCATGAAACTCCTCGGGATTGATACCAGGGTCACCGGGCTCCCACCTCCAGCATAGCCTAACCCTATGTTCGTCCGGATATACTTTCAATGGAGGTGACGGTGGAGGTGCGGGCCCATGAAAATCATTTGCATAAAATGCGTGCGCTGTTTCAACATTCTTCTCTACACCCTCTGGCCCCATACCACAAACAACCACTATAGTGAGTTGCAACGTATCACCAGGTGCAAAGTAGTATGGGCCAAACGAAATAAGGTTACCCGAACCGCCACTCGCCTGATCTGGACCCTGGCTCTCCATTACTATAGGTTGTGAAAGATGCTCGTACCTTATGCTATCGTTATAAGGTTCACCGCAGTCCATGTACCATCGATACGCCCGTAACCCAGGCTCCTTGGGATACTTAAGTATCGATACAGCAACCGCACCCTCGGGTGTACCGGATGGATCTGGCAAGCTAAACGCATACATCGTATACGTTGTGATTGTATCACTTTCAGACACGAGCAAATCTTCATCAAACCACGAGTAGTCGCCATCCCACCATCCCCAAGTAGGGTATATACCTACGTTAAAATCGAACCAAAACCCAAGATAAAGCTCAGGGTATGGCTCTTCGTTCTTGTTAACCACTTGGTAGTCCACAAATACAAACTCATCGTATGGAGGACGTCCCCACGCCCAGCTACGTTGTATAACCTCAAGATGTAGCGGCTTATGTGCAACAATATCGGTCCAATAGTCATCACAGTAGTGGCAGGTAAAATCCTGCTCCGAATATGTAGCATAATCTTCGTCAATAAACCCATCCTGATCATTATCACGGCCATCGAGTAACTCCTCATCCACCTTACCATCACCATCATCGTCCACACCCCGTACACCATGCAGTGTATCCAGATCGTTTATGCTTGCCACCCATATAGTATCGTTTGGATCATTTGTGGGATAGAATTCGAACATATCCGATCCACCTTCTGCCCAATCGTGGAACGCTTGTGTTACACGAGGTTCACCATCAACTTTAGCACCTATCCATAGGCCTGCACCACATATGTGTTCCTCACTACTTCCAGGTGGATACTCACAATGTGGACGCCCTTGACCATAAACTTCAGCTTGATGCTTACCTATTGTGCCAAGGTTCGATATCTTCAACCGTATAAGGCCAACATCGTGTTTCTTCCAATCTATAGCTGGCGGTTCAACACCCAACACAAAAATTAACAATGGTATGAGCATGATACCCCCTTACCATTTTATTCCGATACCTAACTCAATCTGTCTACCAGGGTCGAACACATATGGGTTTCTCATAGCGTATATCTGTTTCCAACTATAGATTTGACGATATGCTTCATTGGCATCCCCGTATTTGTAAGGTTCACCCGTCCATGTGTTGAACCCACACCATAAGTGGGTTACGTTCTGATTGTCCAGTAGGTTCGATACCTCCGTAAAGAGTACTATATCAAGGTTACCGATCTTAAATCCTTTCTCCATTTTAAGGTCGACCGTACTCGTGTACGGTGCATGTGCAGTATTTTCGTATATCTGTGGATCTTTACCACCAGGTGTATAAGGTAGGCCCGACCCAAACCTCCACAGTATGCTTATCGACCAATCATCTGGCAACTTCTTACCGAACAACGTCGGGTGTTCACCTTTTGGAGCTTCAAAGTTGGCTATCATGACGATTGAGTGACGTTGATCCCAATCCAGTGGCCGCTCACGTATCGGTAGGGTCATACCACTCCATACCCTATAGCATTCCATGAATGCACTTGATGCATAACCGTTAGCCCACTGTAAGGTATACGCTATACTACCTGAGGTGAACCTCGAGTATCGTTTACGTAGATGTATCTCAAGTCCCTTTGCACGTCCATAACCTTTATTAATCCATACCCATACCGGAGGTTCGCCCGTCTTCACGAGCCCAACATAATCGGATATATCCTTCATGAACAGCTTGAAATCGACAGCCATATCTCTCGTTATCTTGTGTGAGATACCAACCTCATAAGCTACAGTGACTTCAGGCTTTAGGTTAGGGTTACCTACCCATGTGCCAGTCCATGGATCACGATAGAAGTACTGTAACTCAGGTACCTGACTGAAATGCCCATAAGCAAAGTATATAACGGTTTTGTCACTTATAGGGTGTGACATACCCAGCCGTGGACTTATCTGTATCCTGTGACGTTTAACTTCAAGCGGTAGCTGGGTGATAGCCTGCCACTGCCTCAGATAATCGGGTTGGGTTACGGTTTCACCCGGTGTGAAATAGTCGACCCTCAACCCTACATTCACTATAAGGCCTTCAAATTCCATCTTATCCTGTACGTAGGCAGCACCCTTGATGGGATAGCCCTCAAAACACCATCGATATAGCCCATACTCTGGATACGGTCCCGGTACGGTGTCACGCCCAGGGTAACGGAATGAACCAGGGTACTGGATATCGATATAGTTCACATCGTGGTAGTTAATCTCTATCCCGGATTTTACCAAATGTCGTGGATGTACCTGTGACGTGATGTCATACTTCAACGTATATACGTAAGAGATATCATCCCTATATCGTGAATCCGCACCTAAGTCACAGAATCCGTCGCCATCGGTATCCCAACCCCATGGGGTTGAAGTGTAGATTGTATCACCTTCTGGGGTTATCTCCACATGCCAAAATTCCGGCGGTGTATGTAACCACGAATAGTAACGTGTCTTCAAGTAACCCAGATGCAATGTGTAGAATGTCTTAGGTGATACCGTATGGATGAACGAAAAAGTCGCATGCTCACTAAACCTATGACTTATGGGTAATGAATCCGGCATATCTTTCCAATACCAATCGAACCTACTCCAACGTTCACCCGTCCTCCTATATCCGAATGCAAATTTATATGCCTTGGTAGGTTGATATGTAAGTTTGAGGTTTAAACCCGCCTTATTCTCCTGACGTTCGGTGATCTCGAATATACCGGGTAATATTTCGATCTTCTCTCTTGTACGATGGTTATTGTAATACGTATCGGTAAGCTTGAAATTACTTGAGATAAAGAACCTGAGGTTACCCGGTACAATACGATCAAGTATTGGTATGGGACCACCAAATGATACAGCTCCATAGTCTGTGTTGAACGAATATCGCTTAGGTGCAAGGTTATCGCTTTTGTACATCAGCTCACCCGATAGCTTGGGCCCACCTTCACGTGTCACTATGTTAACCACTGCGGATTGTGCTTGCCCATATTCGGCGTTGAACCCACCCGTAAGCATTTCAATCTCCTGTATGGAGATTACATCAAGATCGAACGCTGCCGTACCACCATATATGGGATGCCTTATAGGGATACCATCTACCATATACAGGATTTCGCCACTCCTACCACCTCTTATGTGGATTTCCCTACCTCTACCTACAGCACCGGGTTGCAGGGCGACAATATCTTCGAACGACTCCACCTTCGGTGTGGTAGCGATCTCCTTCCGTGATACATATCGTACGGAGGCAGTAACATCCGGCTGTATAAGCGGTCGTTCAGCCACCACTGTTATGCCAGGTACTTCAATAGCTGTCGGTTCGAGTGCGAAATCCACCCTCGTGGTGAGGTCCGTCCTCACAATTATACCTTTAACATCCACTGGCCGATAACCTATACGTTCGGCACGTACAGTGTACTCACCTGGTGGTACTTTCAGTATGAAATATTCACCATGCTTATCCGTAGCCGCTCCATAAGTGGTACCCGGTATGTACACGTTGACATTTTCCAGCGGCTTGCCTGTCTCCTTGTCTATCACCCTACCCGCAATTTTACCATAGACACCAGCGAAGAGGAAGGTGGGAATTATTAAGGAGGCGAAAACTATAAACTTGGGAGTTAATCTATGCATGGCACCCCCTTTTATTAATGATCGGCTGGGGGCAGGGGGTGGATTCGAACCACCGACCTCCGGGTTATGAGCCCGGCGAGCTTCCGCTGCTCCACCCTGCCGGATTAGATTATGATGTTAAATTAAAATTACCATTTAAATATAGATGTCAAGTCAACGCAACTGTATAGATTGACCTGCTCCCAACGCTTTTATTTTTAAGAGATGCTCGATTTAAAGTATCTACGTACGAACTGGGATAAAGTTAAGCATATTGTTGAATTACGGGGCGAATCCGTCGATATCGACGAATTAAAGCAGTTAGATCATCAGCGTCGTCAACTTGTAAAAGAGTGTGATACCAAGCGAGCCGAGTTGAACCACCTCACACGTGAGATAGGCAAACTCAAACGTGAAGGTAGAGACGACCCAAAACTTATCGAGACAGCCCGTCAGCTGTCAGCTGAAATATCTCATCTGGAGGAACGTTTACGTTCGATAGAAGCTAAATTCATGCACCTACTGTTGTGGATACCCAATATAGTGCATGCATCGGTACCTTTGGATGAACCCAAGATACTACGTGAGGTAGGTAAACCCTTCGAACACAAATTTGATGGCTTAGACCATTTTACATTTGCTGAACAACTCGGTATGATCGATTTCGTTAGAGGTGCCAAAATTGCAGGCTCTAACTTCCCATTGTATATAGGATGGGGAGCGCGGCTCGAACGTGCACTCATAAATTACATGCTGGACTTCCATGTTAAGCGTGGCTTTAAGGAAGTATTCACCCCATTTGTAGCTAACCGCCAAAGTATGATAGGTACAGGCCAGTTACCGAAACTCGAAGATGACATGTATCATATTGAACGTGAGGATTTCTTCCTCAACCCCACTGCTGAGGTAACAGTAGCCAATCTACATCGTGAAGAGATGCTACCCGAGGAGAAGCTCCCCTTACGTTACGTAGCGTACACTGCATGTTTCCGACGTGAAGCCGGCAGCTACGGTAGAGGTACACGTGGGCTCAAACGTGTACATCAGTTCAACAAAGTGGAGCTGTTTTCATTCGCACATCCTGAACATTCCTATGAGGAGCTTGAGTTTCTGCTCAACGAAGCGGAAGAGGTTATCAAGTCGCTCGGCCTCAGGTATCGTGTGGTGCTTCTACCCATACATGAACTGGGGTTTGCGGCTGCAAAAACCTACGACATAGAGGTATGGGCACCAGTATCCAGGGAGTGGTTGGAAGTCTCCTCCGTCAGCAACTGTGAAGCATTTCAAGCACGACGTGCTAAGATCAAGTTTCGTACCAAACACCGTACAGACTATGTGCATACATTGAACGCATCGGGGGTAGCCACCCCACGTACGTTTATAGCGATACTTGAGACCTATCAAAACCCAGACGGTAGCCTTACAGTACCAGAAGTGTTACGTCCATATCTGGATGGTAAGAAACGTATACCGTGATGCGATTCATTGCAGACTTTATGTTGGGTAAGCTTGCGAGGATGTTACGATTATTGGGCCAGGACGTGATATATGTGAAGCCAGCCGATCGCAACGGTATGCTCAAAATGGCGTTAGAAGAGGGGCGTGTCATCCTCACGCGTAGCCATAAACTGCCACATCATCCATCCATATTCATTATCAAGAGCCAGGATTGGCGTGAACAGCTTGAAGAAGTCAAAAAGGCGTTTCCACTCGATATTAATCCATTCACCAGATGTTCGATCTGCAACACAAAGTTAGTCGAGGTACCCAAGCCAGAAGTACGTGGCAAGGTACCATATCATGTTTATGAAGCACATGACGAGTTTGCTTACTGTCCAGGTTGTGGCCGCTACTACTGGAAAGGTACACATTACGAGAATATCAAGAAAATGTTGGGTATAGAAGATGCGAATAACCGAACACCCAATAATTAAGTTCAAGCGTGGCAAAAAGGTGACAATATATTTCGAAGGCAAGCCTATCGAAGCATATGAGGGTGAATCCGTAGCAGCTGCGTTGATAGCAGCTGGCATCTATGTATTCAGATACAGTCCACGACATAAACGTGCACGTGGACTATTTTGTGCGATAGGTAAATGTTCGTCATGTTTGATGGAAATAGATGGTAAACCCAACCAGATGGCCTGTATGGTACGTGTACGTGATGGCATGAGGGTTAGACGTCAGAAAGGTAAGGGTGTACTCGATGGAGATTGATCTACTCGTAGTAGGTGGCGGACCGGCTGGCTTAAGTGCAGCCATCACTGCGGCGGAACTCGATCACTCCGTTATCATCGTAGACGAGAACCCCAGGTTAGGTGGCCAGCTTATCAAACAGACACATAAGTTTTTTGGCTCCGAAAGCAACTACTGTGGTATACGTGGGATCGATATCGCAGAAATACTCGAGAATAAGGTAAACAAACTCGGTATCACCAAGTACCTCGAAAGTACCGTCATCGGTATATACGAAGACGGTGTAGCTATAGCCAGCGAGGAAGATTTACGTGTTGTGCACCCCAAAAAGATAATCATAGCGACAGGTGCACGCGAGAACATGCTATCGTTTGTAAACAATGATCTACCCGGTGTATACGGGGCAGGTGCAGTACAGACGTTGGTCAATGTCTATGGTGTATTACCTGGTAAGCGTGCACTTATGGTGGGTTCAGGTAACATAGGGTTGATCGTGAGCTATCAATTAATGCAGGCAGGTGTTGAAGTGGTCGCCATACTGGAGGCGCTGGATCACGTAGGTGGCTATGAAGTACATGCAGCTAAAGTGAGACGTTTAGGTATACCGATACTTTTGCGACATACAATCAAGTCAGCAATAGGTAACGACAAGGTGGAGGCAGCGGTGATCACTAAATTAGATGAACATTGGCAACCCATCCCAGGTAGTGAAAGGGAATTGAAGGTGGATTTTATATGCTTAGCGGTTGGATTATCACCTTCATACGAACTGGCAGCACAGGCGGGTGCCAAAATCGTATATATACCGGAGTTGGGTGGATGGTTACCCTGGCATAAGCCTAACCTCGAAACCTCAGTACCTGGGTTATACGTGGCAGGTGATGCTGCTGGTGTCGAAGAAGCCGTCTCTGCATTACTTGAAGGCAAGATAGCGGCTGCAGATGCATCCAATAGCATAAAAGAGAATAAATACGCACAGAAGTTAATTGAAACCACCCAGAAAGAGCTACAGGAGTTCCGTGCAGGTAAGTTTGGCAAAAAGATCGTCGAAGGTAAACGTAAGCTCTATGCGTCGCTACATCTATAGTGGGCTATTCGTAGCAATTTTAATCCTTTTATATTTTGTAAGAACGAAAGAGTTTGAACGTTCCGCATTTTATATGGATACCCTGTGGGAGGTTAAAATTGTATCACATGTGTATCCCAAACGCGCATTTAACCGAGTTTTCACCGTAATCGCACACATCGACTCAATAGCTAATGTATTCGGTGACGGTGAGCTCGCAAAAATAAACAGTGGCCACCGTATGAAGGTTTCAAGCGAACTAAAGGAGATGCTGGAGGTTGGCATCAAAATGGGCAAGCTCAGCGGTGGTGCGTTCGATATAACAATATATCCGTTGATGAAGTGTTGGCATTTCTTTCGCGATCGATATGTACCAACAGATAGCGAAATCTTAGCTGCATTACAGAGGGTGGATTACAGGAAGATAGAATTTCGTCACGACACTTTGGTACTACCCGAGGGTTATGGTATAGACTTAGGTGGCCTCGCTAAAGGTTATGCAGTTGAATCCGCCATTAAAGTGCTTAAAGATATGGGGGTAAGGAGAGCCTTGGTAAACGGTGGTGGCGAAATAGGTGTAATCGGAAGCTGGAAAATAGGTATACGACATCCACGTCAACAGGATGAGATCATCGATACATTCACACTTGTTGATGCATATGTGGCTACATCCGGTGATTACGAACGCTATTTTGTCAAAGATGGAAAATATTATCACCATATACTGGATCCGAGGACAGGTTTGCCAGCCATGGAACTCGTCAGCGTAACAGTTGTCGATACCAGTGGCGTATGGGCGGACGCTATAGCGACCGCAGTATTCGTATTGGGTAAAGACAAAGGCAAGAAATTACTTCAACAACTTGGTATCACACGTTACTGGATATATACACGTGAGGAATTTCAAACCTCAGAGGCACCCAAATAACAGCATCAGCCGACGAACATATCTATTACACGCATAAGTGTACCACTTACTAAAGGGACGGTGAAGTTGTCATCAACATTAAATGATAGCAATTCAGTAACCGCAGCACCTGTTGCACCAACACCCAGCAATAAAGGTGATATGTGTAACGTATTATAAAGTATATATGCACAGATGAGAGCACCACCCCAATATGCAAGTGTACCTTCCAAGGTTTTACCCCTTATTTTGTGACGTCCAAACATAAGCCCAAACAGCTTACCGAAGATATCACCAAATATGAGGTAAGTGAACGCAGCCACAGCTATGGGTTTAGGAAACACCAACAGTGTAATGAAGCCTGCCACAAGGAAGACGGTCATCGATGAAAACTTACGATACTCAGTACGCTTAAAAAGCAACTTAATACGTTCACTTAAGAACATGCTGGTACGTCGATGTACGAACCGCACAATATCCATTAGGATGAAAAATATTGCTACACAACCGATAAGCTGTAGTGCCATATGCTGCGTGTTACGCAGATAGATCACTATAAAAGTGAGTGCACCTGGTCGTGCAGCTACACGCCACCAGTGACGTTTGAGGGTTTCATCGGTTATTTTCACCAACCCACGCTTAACAGTATTATACACCCCAACCGCTATTATATAAGCGATAACGGTAAGAAGGAACGGATTATGTGGATCATGTTGTGCATGTGAAAACAGCATATAACAGAGTAGTGGTAAAACTATCATACTGACGAGTTCACCCTGTCGTGTGATGTAAGTGAAAATTGCAACCACAACGAATAGGAAACCCAACTCATACAGGGATAATACACCGCTTGTTAGGTAATGCACAAGATAATACAACATTATACCGGTAGCACAGGCAACACTCTGACCACCACGGAACCCAAGGTAAAACGGTAACACATGTCCCGCTATAGCAGCTAACCCACTAAGTTGTGCACAGACGAAGTTAGCTGTCAACCGCTGGCCGATGAGTATAGCCAACACCCCTTTGGATGCATCGTATATCGCAGTTGGTATAGCAGGTATTAAACCCAGCGTATGGTAAACATTGACCGTACCCGCATTACCCGTACCTACACGACGTATGTCAAGATGATACAATCGTCCAAAGAAATACGCAGGTAGTATCGAACCCATAAGGTAACCTACAACTATGGAGATAACGTACACCATGCGTATATAATCTATGCGAACCTGAGATTAAGTCAAAACCATTGATGAAGCGTTCCACCACCTATTGACAACCTGTAGTTCGTTGTATCATAATAATTAAGCTGGTGTAGCTCAGTGGTAGAGCAGGTGATTTGTAATCACCAGGTCGGGGGTTCGAATCCCTCCACCAGCTTTGGGCGGGTACCCAAGTGGCCAAAGGGGGCAGACTGTAAATCTGCTGGCGTAAGCCTTCGGGGGTTCGAATCCTCCCCCGCCCATGCGGGAGTAGCTCAGCTTGGTAGAGCAGCGGCCTTCCAAGCCGCTGGTCGCGGGTTCGAGTCCCGTCTCCCGCTATGTTATGGAACGTAAACCCATCATCCCACTACGTGAAGATGTTATCCACAAAATAGCTGCCGGTGAGGTGATTGAGCGTCCCGCTTCATGTGTTAAGGAGTTGGTCGAAAATTCAATAGATGCAGAAGCTACACATATTACAGTACGTGTGAAGGGTGGTGGTATAGATTTTATCGAAGTAATAGATAACGGGTATGGTATACCAGCCGATCAGGTAGAGCTGGCGATTGAACCACATACTACCAGCAAAATAAATGATATAAGTGATCTGGATAACCTCACATCACTCGGCTTCCGTGGTGAAGCGCTTGCCAGCATACGTAGGGTAGCGGATATGGAGATAATCACACGTGCACGTGAAGAACCCATAGGTACATACTTGCGGGTGGATAACACCCGTATTGTCGATAAACGTCAAATAGCCCGTAACGTAGGTACAACTGTAAAGGTTTATCGGCTTTTCGAACGTATACCTGCAAGACGTAAATTCCTGAAATCCAAGCGCACAGAGTTTAGCCACATACTGGATAAAATCTACAACTATGCGATCGCATACCCTGAAATAGGGTTTAAACTTGTGCACGATGATGAAGTGGTGCTCGACCTCATGGCGGATGAGCTTGAGGCACGGTTGACAAACCTATTAGGTGAGGAATTCATGTCACACCTGGAGTCGTTCGAGGTCTCTGCACCTAATATACTTGTTTGGGGTTACGTATCACGACCGGAGATGCTGGACACACATCCGGAAGAGTTCATATTTGTCAACCGCCGCCCGGTTAGAAGTCACATCATACGTAAAGCTGTACAGGATGCGTATGGGTTAGATGATAAATCCAAACACCCATCATTCGTGATATTCATAGAGTTAGACCCCACCATGATCGATGTAAACATACACCCACGTAAGGATGAGGTACGATTCAGTGATGAGCGATCCCTTTACAACTTTATTGTTGACGGTATACGCAATAAGTTACGTATAAAGTTGGTGAAAGGGTTCGCTCGTCCAGCAGCTACTGGTGAGGAGGAGCTCACACTCGAAGGTACCAGGTTCTGGCAACTACATAACTCGTATATATTTGCACAAACAAAACAGGGGCTCATCATAGTGGACCAACATGCAGCCCACGAACGGATAATATACGAACAGTTACTCAAAAGTAAGCCAACCTCACGGCGGTTAATGTTCCCTGTAGTGGCTAACCTTACACCACGTGAATATGAGGTATATAAAGCAACGAATGATCTGCTTACAAAGTTTGGCTTCGATATAGAGGAGTTCGGTCACCACACCGTTAAGATAACAGCTGTACCTGGAGCGTTTGAAGATTTCGATACCCGCACATTCAAGGAGATGTTGTTAGAACTCGATAAAGAAGGTAAACTTAAGCGTGACATCGAAATCGTTGGCAAAACCATCGCATGTAAGGCAGCAACTAAGGCCAAACAGGAGCTAACTTCTGAGGAGATGAATGCGCTCATCGATCGCCTATTTGCAACACAGAATCCTTTCTTCTGTCCACATGGTAGGCCCACCTTGATACGGATAACACTTAAAGAGTTGGCAAAACGGTTCGCACGTCGATGACCAATAAGTGATTGACAAACCATCTTTAACCCTAAATTTGGTAAGTGAGACTCGACACCCCATACAAAAGGGTACGTGATATGCTCAAGAATCGGATAAGTGATAAGGATTCATACCCCGTAGTGGGTGCACTCGTAGACAATCAGCTCACAGGGTTAGATGAGCTGATACGTACAGATGCAAAGGTTGAACCCGTGACAATTATATCACCAGAAGGTAAACGCATATTTGAACGCAGCCTGGCGTTTCTCCTACATATAGTGGTGAATAAGCTCATACCAAAAGGGGTATTGAAGGTCAAATACGCATATGGTGAAGCTATATACTGTGAAATCGATGGTATGAAGGTAGACGATGAGCTACTGAATCGGATTAAACGTGAGCTCAACGCCATTATCAAACACAATAAACCGATCGAACGTATCAACCTCACAAAAGAAGAGGCGATCGCATTACTTAGAGTTAGCCATCGTTATGATCAGATCAAACTTATCAAGTATTTGCCGTTCCAAATGATACCACTATACAAGTGTATGGATTGTTACTCTTACTTCTATGAACCGCTTGTACCAAGTACTGGCTATCTCAAGGTATACGAGCTCAGAAAATATGGACCCGGTTTTTTGATAATACCACCGGATGCATCTAATCCTTATAGATTAGCAACTGTTGGTGAACAACCGAAGCTATTCAAAGCGTTTGCCAACGCCAAAGAAGAAGCTGAGATATTGAAAGTCGAAACCGTAGGTGAGCTAAACGAAGTGATCGCCTCGGGCAAGATATCAGATTTCATAAAAGTACAGGAAGCGTTACATGAACGTAGGTTGATAGAGATTGCAGATATGATCACAAAGAATAGGGATAGGATCAAACTCGTACTCGTGGCAGGACCCTCTTCTTCGGGTAAGACCACATTTTCGAAACTACTTTATGTACACCTAATGGCTAACGGGGTAAAACCTGTCACAGTATCGCTGGACGACTATTTCGTCGACCGTGATAAGACGCCACTCGATGAGGAAGGTAACCCAGATTATGACTGTATCGAAGCAGTCGACGTAAAGCTATTCAATACGCAGCTTCAAAAGCTGTTAAACAATGAGACGGTGGAACTACCGAAGTTCGACTTCCGTATCGGCAAACGTCGTCCCTCTGGTAGATACGTGAAACTCGACAAAGGTACATTACTTATTGTTGAAGGTATGCATGCACTCAACCCAATAATTGCTGCTGATGTATCAGAACATATGAAGTTGAAGATCTACGTAAGTGCACTCACACAGATAAACATGGATAACACTACACGGTTATCGACACGTGATACACGGTTATTGCGTAGGTTAGTACGTGATAACCTATTCCGTGGACATACTGCATTGCAAACACTTAGGTTATGGCCATCCGTGGTACGAGGCGAAGAACGCTATGTGTTCCCGTTCCAGGAGAAGGCTGATGTAATGTTCAACTCAGCTTCACTATATGAGCTGGCAGTATTGAAAGGTTACGCTGAACCTATCCTACGTGGTATCGATAGCAGTCAACCCGAGTACAAAGATGCGATCCGATTATTAGCATTTTTGTCACATTTCATGGGTATAATGCCAGATGAGATACCCCCAACTTCTATTATACGTGAGTTCATAGGAGGTAGTAGCTTCCGATACTGATGCTGTGATGCATTTATCAATAATAGATGCAACAGTGTTGGTGGTTTACTTCCTTGTGATCGCGACATTGGGTTATTCCCTTGGCCGCAAAGAGAAGGACATCGATGGCTTCTTTGTCGCCAACCGTCGCATGCCATGGGGTGCAGTATGTTTATCCATACTGGCGACAGAGGCAAGTGCACTCACATTTATCGGTGTACCAGCAGATGCATACAGAGCTAACTACACATATCTACAGTTTGCGTTTGGTTCACTTGTAGGGAGATTACTCATCGCATACCTGTTGATGCCAGCCTTCTACCGTGGTAAGGTGATAACGGTGTATCAATACCTTTATCAAAGGTTTGGCGCAGCTACCCGTAACACAGCCACCCTACTGTTTTTTGTCACGAGGTTGCTGGCCAGCGGGGTACGATTGTTGGCAGCCTCTATCGCTGTGTCCGTGGTTACGGGTTGGCCACTAATGTGGGCAATCGTTCTAATGGCCTGTATTGCTATGCTCTACACGATGTTTGGTGGTATCAAAGCAGTAATATGGACAGACGTCATCCAAATAATAGTGTTTTTGGGTGGTGCATGGTTGGTGATATATTACCTCCTATCTAATATACCAGGTGGCTGGCAAACTGTCACCACTATAGCAGGTAAGTTGGGTAAGTTCAAAGTGTTCGACTTACGGCCAGCATTCGACAACCCACGCTGGTTGGTTGCAGGTGTAGTTAATGGATGTTTCCAAACATTTGCTGCACTTGGTACAGATCAGGATCTCACTCAACGGATGCTCACATGCCGACACGTACGTGATAGCCAGCGTGCACTTATTATGACCGGTATCATCGATTTCCCTGTAGTTGTAACGTTTTTGATGATCGGCACATTACTATATGTGTTTTACCAGAAATTCCCGGATCCTGGGTTACCAGCCAATACAGACCATATCTTCCCATATTTCATAGTGACACAGTTACCGGTTGGTATGCGTGGATTACTGATAGCGGCCGTATTTGCAGCCGCCATGTCGAGCCTCGATTCAGCACTTGGTGCACTCACCTCCAGCGCTATAGTGGATGTATATCAACCCTATATCAAGAAACATGCATCCGAACGTCATTATCTAATGGTCTCACGTATCACAGTGATCATATTCTGCTTGATACTCATCGGTATCGCTATGATGTGTCGCAATGTGGAGCAAATATTATGGTTGGGGTTCAAGATAGGTGTATTCACATATGGTGCATTATTGGGTGTATTTCTACTGGGTGTGCTCGTAAAACGTGGTTCCGACATCGGTAATATGATCGCGATGTTATCGAGCATAGTGATAGTATCGATCTTATTTGTATCACAACAACGTATAGGGGTGGCATGGCCATGGCTGATAGTTATAGGTGCGGTTTGGACGTTTGCTGTGGGATTACTGTTTAAACCCAAACATAGAGTAACCCACAATGCTTAACGTATTAATACCCTTGATATGGTGTATTCTAAGCGTAACCGGAGGTAACATGCATAAGGTACCAAAAGTTAAGCTGGGTATCGATGTGCTACTCGAGGAGAAGCTTGACCTGATTCGTGGCAAACGGGTTGGCTTGATAGCAAACCAAACGAGTGTCAACAGCAAGCTTGAGTCAACTATCGACCTGCTTTACCGACACCCTGATGTGGAGCTGGTGGCACTGTTTGCACCCGAACACGGTATAAGGGGTGAACTACCAGCAGGTACAAAGGTTAGGGATTACATAGACGAAATCACGGGGTTACCCGTCTACAGCCTATATGGTGATAGGATGAAACCCACAAAGGAGATGTTAAAAAATATAGATATCTTGATATTTGATATACAGGATGTGGGCTCACGTGCGTACACATATGTGTACACGATGGAGCTTGCAATGGAGGCAGCACATGATGCTGGTATAGAGTTTATGGTACTCGATAGACCTAACCCGCTTGGTGGCATAAATGTTGAAGGTACGTTACCGGAGATACGTGATGATAGGTTCCCTGCATATAATGTGTTGCCCATTGTCCATGGCATGACTATTGGTGAGCTTGCACTCTACTTTAACGATGTGCTCAACATAGGGGTGAAACTCATCGTGGTACCGATGAAAGGATGGTCCCGCGATATGCTGTGGGAAGATACGGGATTAGAATGGGTATTAACCTCACCCCATATCCCTACACCTGATGCGGCACTCTGTTACGCAGGTACGGGGTTGTTGGGTGAAATCAAAAACCTGAGCGAAGGTGTGGGTTACACTAAGCCGTTCGAGATAGTCGGTGCACCCTGGATAGATGCAACCTCATTGGCAGATGAACTCAACTCACGTAACCTACCCGGCGTATATTTTAGACCAATACACTACAAACCTTTTTATTTCCGTTATGTAGGTGAAGTGTGTGAGGGTGTGGAGCTACACCTTACAGATAAACATGCATTCAAACCCGTAGCCACCGCTATACATATACTTGAGGCAATCAACAAACTTTATCGAGGGAGATTGGACTTTGAACATTCGCCGGGCTTCAACTGGGCAGTAGGTGGTACATACTTAGTGGATGCGATAATGGCAGGTAAATCTGCCTCTGAGATATTGAAAGAATGGTATGCATTACCTGAAGCACGCGAGAGGTTAGCAACCTTCATGCGATTAAGGGAACGCTATTTACTTTATTAGTTATCTGAAGGCATCGCTTCGAATGTGAATGAGGTTGACGATTGACATTTTATCCGTAAGCATAAAATTGATGAAAAGGAGGCGACATGACACGCGACGAGATCAAGCAGAAGGTAGTGGATATTATCATCGAGAAGTTAGGGGTTGACCCAAGTGCAGTAACTGAGGATGCACATTTCATAAAAGATCTGGGAGCTGACTCACTGGATACGGTTGAGCTGCTGATGGGTGTGGAGGAGACATTCAATATCGAGATACCAGACGAAGAAGCTGGTAAGCTTGAAACCGTGGGCAAGGTTATAGATTATCTTGCCCAGAAGCTCTCCTAAAGGTACAGTGAGACGTGTAGTTGTCACAGGATTAGGTGTTGTCACACCCATAGGTAACGATGTACGTACTTATTGGCAGAATTTACTTGCAGGTAAGAATGGTGTAGGTTATATCACCAGGTTTGATGCATCCAATTTTAGCGTGAAGATAGCAGCTGAGGTACGCAATTTCGAGCCCCCCTCTATCATATCACCCAAGGAGTTACGTCGTATGGATCTATTTAACGTTTTCGCAATACAAGCAGCTAAGGAAGCGATAGAAGATGCTCAGCTGAACATGGCAACCGAAGACCCGTATAGGGTGGGTGTATTGGTCTCATCCGGTATAGGGGGGTTAGAGTTATGGGAGAAACAGCATATGCGGTTGCTGGAATCGCCCAGTAAGGTCAGCCCATTCTTCATACCGATGATGATCGTAAATGTAGCCAGTGGCGACGTAGCCATCAGATGGGGGATGAAGGGACCCAACTACAGTATTGTATCAGCATGCGCATCGTCTGCACATGCGATCGGTGAAGCATTTGAGCTCATCAAACGTGGTGATGCCGATGTTATGATTGCTGGCGGTGCAGAAGCACCAGTAACTCCATTATCTATAGCGGGGTTTGCCAACATGAAGGCACTCTCCACACGCAATGATGCACCCGAAAAGGCATCTCGACCATTTGATAAGTATCGTGATGGGTTTGTTGTAGGTGAAGGTGCAGGCATACTGGTGTTGGAAGAGCTCGATCATGCACGTCGTAGAGGTGCAAAAATCTATGCCGAAATCAAAGGCTATGCAGCGACTGCAGATGCGTACCATGTCACTGCACCAGATCCTACCGCCGAAAGTCAATCCTACGCAATAAAGATGGCACTCCATAAGGCAGGGGTGAAACCTGATGAGATCGACTACATAAATGCACATGGTACATCTACACCACTGAACGATAAAATAGAGACTATAGCGATCAAAAAGGCGCTCGGTGATCACGCATATAAGGTAGCGATATCATCCACAAAGTCGATGATCGGCCATCTACTTGGTGCAGCAGGTGCAGTCGAACTCATTGCCACCATATTGAGTGTCAAAGAAGATAAGGTACATCCAACGATCAACTTGGAAGAACCCGATCCTGAATGTGACCTCGATTATGTACCCGATGGTACACGTGATATGAAGGTACGATATGCGATTTCGAATTCGTTTGGCTTTGGTGGTCATAATGCGGTTATACTGGTGAGCAAATATGAGGGATAGCGATGTTAGCTGCTGAAGTAGCATTACCACCACCGCGGTTGGAAAGCGAGTTTGCACTCGAACGTGCAATATATGAGCGACGCTCAATACGTGAATTCACCTCAGACATGTTAACACTCGAACAGATAGGACAACTGCTGTGGGCAGCCCAGGGTATAACTGATACTGTGCGAGGGTTCCGTGCAGCACCATCTGCAGGTGCTACGTATCCGCTTGTATTGTATATCGTGATACCGGATGGCATCTTCCGATACATGCCAGAGGAACACAAATTAGTACGTATAAGGGAAGGTGACCATCGGTTAGCACTTGCACGTGCAGCATTGAACCAACCCTGGGTTAGTAGTGCTGCCATATCTATAGTTATAACTGCAAGGTTCGAACGTACCACACGCAGGTACGGTGAACGTGGCATCCGTTACGTTTATATGGAAGCAGGCCATGCTGCACAGAATATACTCCTACAGGCGGTAGCGTTGGGGTTGGGTTCTGTCCCAATAGGTGCGTTTTATGATGACGAGGTACAAAAGGTGATCACCTGCAAAGAAGCCCCTATCTACATAGTGTCTGTTGGCCACCCGAGGTGACCGTGCCCCCTATAGTTGTTGAGACTAATCTACCGTATCCATTATATAAGCGTGGTAAGGTGCGTGATGTTTATAGGTTTGGTGAGGATAAGTTGCTTATCGTAGCTACCGACCGTATTTCGGCATTTGACCATGTATTACCTACACCCATACCTCATAAGGGTGAAATTTTGACCCAATTGACGATATTCTGGTTCAACTTCTTAGAAGATGTGATGCCCAACCACCACGTGAAGATGGCGCTACACTCCCTTCCACCAGAGTATCGGTTACGGACAATGCTTGTTAAAAAAGCTGTACCCATACCTGTGGAGTTCATAGTACGTGGCTACCTCACAGGTGCTGCATGGAACGAATATGTACAAACCGGTACAGTATGGGGGATGAAGTTACCATCAGGTTTACGTGAAGCCGATAAGCTCGAACGTCCAATCTTCACACCCACACTTAAGGCAACTGTTGGGCATGATGAGCCAATCTCCTTTGCAACACTGGCGGAGATGATAGGTTGGGAAAATGCCGAATATTTGCGTGAGAAGAGTATCGAAATTTATGAGAAAGCACATCAATACGCATACGAGCGCGGTATCATAATAGCGGATATGAAGTTAGAATTTGGCTGGATAGATGGTGAACTCGTAATCATAGATGAAGTGTTGACACCAGATTCGTCACGTTTCTGGGCACGCGATGAATACGAGCCTGGCAAACCACAGGTAAGTTTTGACAAACAATTTGTACGTGATTATCTCACAACAGTATGGGATAAAAACTCTGCACCACCTGAATTACCCGAAGAGATAGTTAAGCAGACCTATCAAAAATATGTTGAAGCTTACAATAGACTTACGGGTAGGGATTTTAGTAAGATCGTGTCACAATAAATTCTGTCAGCTCACGGAAGACAGTCTTTGATTCCTCCATGATCGGCATCTTGTCGATAACCGATAACGCCTGCGAAGTAAGCTCAGCAAGCCGTCTCTCTGTGTACTTGCGTGCACCTACATCTTCGAGTAATTGCTTCACTTTGGCCACATCAGCAGCTGTAAGGTTGGGGTTACCCCAATGGTGTTGAAACCATTCCCTATCTCCAACAGATAAATGGTTAATTGCGTAGATATAAAGTAGTGTGCGTTTACCTTCTTTGATATCAGAATCGACAGGTTTACCTGTCTTGTTGGGGTTACCCCATATACCCAGCAGGTCGTCCTTCACCTGATATGCACGTCCAAGGTAAATCGCATATTCCTTATAGCAGGATTTGGTGTGCTCATCCGCACCTGCAAGTATTGCACCTATCATTATTGGGGCAAACGTTGTATAGCTTACAGTTTTGAGATCCACCATGTGAAAGTAGTCGGATTCATCCAGTTGCCCCTTTTGCATCAAAGTAATATCGTATATCTGGCCGAAATAACACTGTGATACTGCAGATAGCCAACATTCCAACGCATGCAGTTTGGTAGACTCCGAGAAACTCGTATCCAGTAACGGCTTGATACTCTGTATTAAAAGTAGATCACCACCTACAATTGCTGAACTTACACCAACATGCGTATCACCCAGTAGGGATTCCATCACTTTGTGTAGGGTGGGGCCACCACGTCGTACGGTGTCACGATCGATGATATCGTCATGGATGAGGAGCGACCCCTCCGTGAATTCAACCATCAACGATGCAGTCACTATATCATCGTGCTCCTGGCCGGTGACACCTCGATAGGCTTCTATCAACAGAAACGGTCGTAACCGTTTGCCGCCACGTAGTACGAAATCTTTGAGCGACTGCTTAAGTGTAGGATCTTCACCTATCCAGTGCTTATCAAGGTATTCACGTAGCTTATTTTCTATGAGATGACGACGCTTGACGAGCAGTGATTGAAATGTCATCAAATTGTGAGATTTACACCAAGGTGATGTTCCCCCCTAAGGTATTGATGGTTTTCATAGGCATAGTTTATACTTATGTGATCCCCCAGTATACCGAACCCATACGTGAAGTTATGATTATTTTTGCCAGTATAGCCTACCCTTAAAGCAAACTTGCCACCAAGTATGCATTCGATGCCCACACCGAATGTGACCGGCTGATCAAGTGGATGGATGAGGTCAGCTGCAAAGCTACATTTGGTTGTTGCTTTATCTATGAGGTCAACAGCTATGCCGGTTTGGAAAGTAAGCGGTAGCGGGAACGGTGTACTCAGATATGTAGCCATACGTTCACCCTCTTCTACAGTATATTGGAGCGCCTCACCGTAATATGTCATGTCACGAGCAAAATTCTGTAGCGAGAAGCCAAACCTTAGGTTTCTCAAAGTACGTGTGTTGTAGATTGCACCTATGTCGATAGCTACACCCCAGCTGGTAACCTTATCGATGTTCAAGTTAACCACTTTTATGTTGAACCCTGCACTAAACTTATCCGTTAAGTTACGTCCAAACGCTATACCAAATGCGTAGTCGTTGGCAGTGAAGTAATCACCCGTACCTCTGGGTGCTTCCGGTGTCGTACGTAATATTTCACCCGAAAGTGAAGCTATGATATCAACCCCTATCGTACCTACCGGTAGAGGATAAACAAAAGCTAAATTAGTCTCCCTTAGACCCGCAAACAATTGCGTGTAGGTGATGTGATAGCTGGCCACCTTCACCGAAGCCAGTCCCGCAGGGTTCCAGAATATTGCCTCTATATCGTTTGCATACGCGGAATATGCATATCCCATAGCTGGCGCTATTGTACCCTTTGCACGTGAGAGGAACGCACCACCAGCACCACCCAGCCTGCCAAGTAAAGAGCTTGGCAGTATTACAAACATTATAGCACATATAGCTTTACGCATAGTACCTCCTACTGGGTGAGATCAAATATCTGTATCCTATCATTCTCTGTATCTACTACATACAGTAAGTTGCCACATGTTGACAAAGCTTGTGGGTTGTTAAAACATCCAACCGCTGTACCTGAAGTACCCCAACGTGTAATAAATGTTATGTATTTAAATTTCTGTACACGTGCATTGTCACTCTCGATAGTATAAACATAACCGCTATCGTCGACAGCTACATCACGTAAACCGATGAACTGACCATCTTCCACACCTTCGGTTTCACCAAACTTACTTATGTAAGTACCGGAGGTTGTAAATATCTGCACTCTGTTGTTGTAGAAATCTGCCACATAAACGGTATCGTTGTGAATATCGATACCTGTGGGTAGATAGAATTGGCCATCACCCGCCCCGAAACCGCCCCAGCTGGTGACGAATTCACCATTGTGGGTGAATTTCTGAATACGGTGGTTTTCGCGATCCACCACAAAAACGAAAGTATCGTACACTGCTATATCGTAAGGGTAACGAAACTGCCCGTTAGCTGCACCGTAACCACCCCACTCAGCTACTATTGTACCGGTGGGTGATAGCTTCTTGACGGTTTGGGTGCCTGCATCTGTCACATAGATGTAACCATTAGTATCTACATCCACAGATATGGGGGTATCGAAATATTGCCACTTATCGATAATGTTACCAGAAAGGTCGGTTATCACGAGTGATTGGGTACCGCTTTCTACTATATAAGCTCGGTCATCTGTTACACATATCTCGATGGGGGTATCGAAGTTGGGCCATTCATCCACAAAATTGGTTTTTATAGAAATAGCAGTTGGATCAGACCATTCCGACACACGTGACCATTGGTCTCTCGCCTGTGCACGTACGTAGTGTAGGCCAGGAGTATCGAAATAATACCATACGGTGTAGACACTGGTGTCAGGTGGCCCCCATGCAGTGGTGTCATTATCGAACACAAACCTATATGAAAGCGCATCATCGTAAGGGTCAGGATCACTGGTTTGGGTGCTGAATTTCATTGGTGTATAAACATAGCTCATAGGTTTACAAGAAGGGGGAGGTGGTGCAGTCGGTGGCCTATCAACTATGCGTATGAAGGTAGAAGCAAACGTATCAGCCACACTACCATGTATGTTCTTCGCGTAAGCCCTAAATTCGAAGCTTGTATCAGCAAGCGTAAAAGACAGTTGAATCGAATCTATGCCACCCGATGGTACAGGAGGACGCCAGTCTATTGTATCTGTAATGGTCATACCTAATAGTACTAAAAATTGGAATTGTATGCTATCGTTGTTGGGGTCCACCGCACGTGCATAGAACCAGTAATCTTCACCTATATAGCCAGTGTCAGGACCCCACACTTCAAGCGATCCAGGTGGTGGATAGTAAGACTTAACGGTAAACACGAAAGGAGCCGACCACTCTGAAGTAGCACCATGTTCGTCTTTTGCCTGTGCACGTATCTCATATGTACCGGACTCCGTAAATGTATGGGTATCGATCCATACGCTATCGGACGGTATGAGATGGCTCCATGTGGAGATTGTACCATCACCCCAATCAAACCGTATAGATATACGGTCTTCGTCTGGATCGTGGGTTGACGTCATAAATGCATAGGTGGTTAGAGCAGTACCTTCTTCGGATTTACACCATGGGGTTACGGGAACCTCTGGCGGGTGGTTGGCATGTTTACAGGTTAGCAAAATTAAAATGAAGCACACACTCCAAGCTACACGCTTCATAGTACCTCCATACTATAGAGGATAACGCTAAATCTGGACGGTCAATATCATCGACAGGAGGCTAAATTGACCGTAATGATAGTGTGTTATCATTAATTGTGTGGGATAGCATTTTGTCCCAGATTGCTAAACCCGGTAGGTATCTAAACCACGAGTGGCATAGTGTGCATAAAGATTGGGATAAAACCATATTACATACGGTGGTCGCCTATCCCGACATATATGAAGTGGGTATGAGCTGCTTAGCAATCCATATACTGTATAATCTACTTAATAGCGATGCTGAAACACTATGTGAACGTGTGTTCTTGCCAGCTGATGATATGGTGAATATGCTGAAAAATCGTAGTATGAAATTGACCTCCCTTGAGTCACGTAGGGCACTTGATGAGTTTGATGCCATATTTTTCTCGATACCATATCCCTTGCTGTATCCCAATATAGTTAAGATGCTGGAGTTAGGAGGTATACCAGTGTGGCGAGCCGACCGCTATAACGAACCGCTCATCATAGGTGGTGGTATCGCTGTAGTCAACCCATTACCCATAGCACCATTTTTTGACCTATTTCTCATAGGGGAAGCAGAGCCCCTTATACCACGAATAATACCCTTACTTAAAGCGTGGTCAAAACGTGAACTGACACGTGACGAACTTTATAAAGAGGCATCTCAGATCGAGGGTGTATGGGTACCCGCTATAGGGAATAAGGCCAAACGTGTATATGCGAAAGAGATACCAGCAGCACCTAAGTTAATAGTACCATTGGTGGAGACAACACATGATAGGTTGGTAATCGAGGTGAGCCGTGGCTGTACACGTGGGTGTAGGTTCTGTCAAGTGGGTATGGTTACACGTCCATATAGGGAGCGAGACATAACCGAGATCATCAAACTTATAGATGTGGGGTTGTTGGAAACCGGTTACAACGAGGTCTCACTGTTAGCATTGTCGTTATCAGATTATTCCGGTTGTGAAGACCTTATCAAACGTGTAGCTACGAAATACCCACATATTCAATTATCATTACCATCGTTACGTGGTGATGCAATAACACATGAGATTGCACCATACTTGACAGGTGGTATAACCATAGCACCTGAGGCAGGTACGGAACGATTACGTAAGATTATCAACAAACAGATAAGCGAAGACGATATTTTACGGTCGGTTGAACTTGCAACCAGCTATAACATTACACACGTCAAGCTATACTTTATGATAGGGTTACCAGGTGAGGAGTGGCAAGATATAGAAGCGATTGTCAAGCTTATCCGTAGGATAGCAGCTGTAGCATATCCGAAGCAGGTCAAAGTGTCGATATCACCGTTTGTACCACAACCATTTACACCGTTCCAATGGAAGATGTTTGCCGATAGAAAAGAGTTATCAAATAAAGCCAGGCATATACGAGCTGCGTTCAGGGGCAGGCGTGGGGTTGAAGTACACTATCGTAACCCAGACATAAGCTACATAGAGACTATATTGGGACGCGGTGACGAGAAGGTTGCACCCGCCATTGTGGAAGCCTCTAAAGCAGGTATCGCAACCAGTGAGGAGGGTAGGTTCGACTTTCACACATGGGAGGAAGCATTTACCAAAATAGGGGTTGACCCCTCACACTATACAAGTGAATTGAAAGTCGATGAATTATTACCATGGGAGCACTACATAGACGTAGGTGTGAAACGTGAATTCCTCATCCAAGAAAGTGCCCGAACCGACGAGACACCTGATTGCAGGATACAGGGCTGCTATGGGTGTGGTGTATGTAAGGGTATGTCTCCCATACCAATAAGGTTGGAAAGATTGTCACGTAAGGGAGATATAGTCTATGGTAGACGACCGATAAAGATCGCAACCTCCTCCGTGGTCTATACCTTACGCATACGATATGGTA
The DNA here is from genome assembly GCA_021158725.1 of Caldifarciminota bacterium. Classification (GTDB taxonomy): domain Bacteria; phylum Hydrothermota; class UBA3073; order NMUJ01; family NMUJ01; genus NMUJ01. Next base: position 35,028 of record JAGGUB010000044.1, read on the forward strand.
AGGAACCCGAACTTAGGTGGGTGGGGCATCTCGACACCACCCGTACGATGATAAGAGCATTATTACGTGCAAAGTTACCGGTGGTGTTCACGAAAGGCTATAAGCCACATCCGAGGGTCGCATTTGGGCCACCATTGCCGTTTGGTATGTTCTCTTATACGGAATATATGGATGTGGTGGTAAGCGAACCACCCGCTGATGTAGTGTATCTTGTGAACCGCAAGCTACCAAAAGGGTTTAAGGTATTTGATGTAAAGGTTATGCCGGGTACGGATCATACGTCACTATTTCAGCTATTCAATGAAGTAGAATATGTAGTGTATGGGATAAAGTTGGAACCCACCATCATAAAGCAGTTCATGCATACAAGGGGAATATGGGTGAACAAAAGGAATAAGAGGCTCAACCTACGTGCGAGCGTCAAGCGCATGGAACTGAAAGATGGCAACCTACATATAAAGATGACGATGGGAAGATTGAACGCATTTGATGTGCTCGCATATCTCACAGGTGGAAAACCCGAAGAGATGGTAATCCACCCCGTAGAACGTATACTCAGGTTACCATGAGGGTTGATGTACTTATAGTTCCCGGCGGTGGTATTGATAAGTATGGTAGGCTTAAACCCACCAGCTTACAGCGAGTAGATAAAGCTGTGGAGCTCTTCAAAGAAGGTGTTACACAGTATGTGATATTCTCAGGTGCATGGAGTTTCATGTATACATATAAACCACCAATCACAGAGGCACGTGCGATGCAAGAATATGCCATAACACACGGTATACCATATGATAAGATATTACTGGATGAGGAGGCCTGTGATACCATAGGTAATGCGTATTTCCCTAAAGTTAGGATAATCAAGCCACGTGGCTGGCGTAACATAATGGTGGTGACATCGGAGTTTCATCTCAAACGTACGCAGTATGTTTTTGAAAAGGTGTTCGGTCCAGATTACAACCTAAAGTTTATAGCTGTGACATCTGCATTGCCACAGGATGTGCTCACACATGTTATCGATACGGAGAGGAAGAACCTTGAACTCACTCGACGTAAAATTGGCCAAATACCAGCCGGTGACGATAAGGCAATAGGTGAGTTCCTATTTACCAAACATCCAGCTTACACTAAATACACACGTATCAAACGTGCAATCCTTATCCATATGCTACGTCATAATCGACGAACCTTTTAATTTATCACACCCTCATCGGATTGCAAACGGACGTGGCACAAACGTCAATATTAGCATAACTAATGCAAATATACCTAACACCTTATCCTGTGAGGTCAACGGTGTAACGCTATCGAGTGGCTTTGGGTGTTTGATCCCCCCTATCATACCGAGAAATGCCCACAAAAAGTAGCCCGGCCAAAGGAAACCCAACCCTATCAGTATTACAAACATAGCTATCATGATTTTGGGGTAATATTTCTCACCAAACATTGCATAACTTATATGTCCACCATCGAGTTGCCCCATCGGTAATAAGTTAAGCGCTGTAACAAATAAACCCACCCAACCCGCAAACGCCACAGGGTGCAATAGTAATGAATAGTTTTCTGGCAACTTACCATACACCAGGTTTATCAGTATCGAAAACAGTATCGAGCGTCCCAACCTAAAATGTGGCATCTGTTCTGGTATTACCATTGTCAACGTAGATAACTTCAACCCCACCAGGGTTATAGGAATAGATACAACGAAACCTACAAGTGGACCCATCACCCCTATTTTAACGAGTGCAGACTTATCCGGTATAGGGCTACGTATCCTTATAACAGCGCCAAATGTACCCAAAATAAACGGTGGTGGCACAGGTATAAAAAACGGCAATGTAGCTTCCACACCAAGCTTTCTGCACATAATATAATGGCCCAACTCATGTGACCCCAGTATAAACATTATAGCCAACGAAAACGGTAACCCTTTCAATATATTTGTGGGATTACGGAATGGGTCAACTCCCGCCAGCATCGCACCTGCCAGCATCGTCGTAAACAGTGTCGCTATCAACAATAGAATATTTAACCGATACGAGGTCGCCTTAATATATCTGGGACGTGGCACAAGATAGAGTACCACTTCACTCGGATACGTACCCTTTCTAAGGAATGGTGTATAATCTACGAGCTGATTCCTTATCTTACGAAATAACTCTCTTGTCGATATACGTGGTATATATGAAACTTTGATCACACCTTCCTCTTCTGACCATTCCCTCACATCACCATAATAGCTAAGCCATTCCACAATCTCGTATATGTTCATACTATGGTGCAGTTATTTCACCTTTAATCGCCGACACCGCACATACTGCGGGCGACGCCAGATATATGAAACCATCAGGGTTGCCCATCCTACCTTTGAAGTTACGGTTCTGTGACGATAGGCATACCTCACCATCTGCTAATACTCCCTCATGTACACCCACACATGGCCCACAACCAGGCCCCAATACTGTTGCACCTGCTTTGACGAATATTTCGATCAACCCTTCCTTCAGTGCCTGTAGAAATACTTGTCTGGATGCTGGTACAACGATCAACCTCACATCTGGATGTACCTTCTTACCTTCAAGTATCTTAGCTGCTACCCTCAAGTCTGTTATCCTTCCATTAGTACATGTACCTATATACACCTGGTCTACCTTTATACCTTTGGCTTCAGAAACTGGATGCACGTTATCCACCCTGTGTGGGAATGCTACCTGGGGTTCAAGTTCCGATACATCTATCTCTATTATTTTCTCATATTCGGCATCCTCATCTGCTGCTATGGAACGCCATTCATCTCCCCTACCCTGCATTTCAAGGTATTCACGTGTCTTACTGTCTGATGCGATAAGACCCACCTTAGCACCTGCCTCTACTGCCATGTTACTCAACACAAACCGTTCCTCCATAGACATCTGCTCAATGACAGGACCACCAAACTCCAACGCCTTATACGTGGCACCATCCGCCCCTATCATCCCTATGAGGTATAACATGATATCTTTTGAGTAGACATTTGGTGGCATCTTACCCTTGTATATAACTTTAATACTCTCTGGCACCTTAAGCCAGGTCTTACCCAATGTCATAGCTACCGCCACATCAGTTGACCCCATCCCTGTAGCGAATGCACACAATGCACCCGACGTCGTCGTATGTGAATCCGCACCCACCACCACATCACCGGGTTTCACAAACTCCTCCACCAACCGCTGATGTATTACGCCTTCACCTACGTCTGATAGTTTCACACCGTATTTTTTGGTAAACTCCCTCAAGTATTTATGGTCATTAGATAGCTCCTTACGTGGGCTTGGGGCAGCATGATCTATAAAGAATATCACCTCAGGGGCACGCAGCTTATCAATGTTCAGCTGTTTGGTGAGCTCCTCCACCTGTCTTGCCGCAAGTGGCCCTGTACCATCCTGTGCTGCAGCCACATCAACCGTTGTCACCACTATATCGCCAGCTTTTACGGTGTGACCAACTTTTTCACTCAATATTTTCTCAGCCAATGTAAGGCCCATCTTCACCTCCGTTTACATAACTATACGCCACTTATTTAATAAAAATGAGGTCACCTCTTCTCGTATCTCCGGATACTTACATGGACATAACATACAGCGTTTGATATATCCTTCTTCCTGCCATATTATGGTGCCACCTTTAACCTCACTTCTGATCTTACCTTCAAAGGCCATGGTAGTTACTGTCTTCTTCGGCAGGTACGTGGGGGTAAACCCTTCCATATAAAGTGTTACAGTGTATTCCCATCCATTTCCTTCGTATATAGTGAGTCGGTTGCTTCTTTTTGATAGTTGAAAGTATCTACCTACATCTGTACCAAGTATTTTCGCCGGTATGGTGAGGCTACCGTTTTCAATGTAGTAGTTTGGACATTCCACCTCTATCTTCACGGTTACCCCTCTTAGAAGTGTATCCAGGCCATCAACCTCATACCCCACGAGTCTACAGCCAGGCTTTATACTTGCAACCCTTTGTTCAAACCACTTACGTAATTCAGCTACCGTCTTGCCACGTAACGTATGCCTTAGATCAGCCGCCGTACGGCCTATGAAATGGCAATTGAACTCACCGGTAAGCGTTCCGTTTGTATCGATCATCCCACTGAATCTCAGCTTCTCGTAACTTCTTACTTTATTCCTTATCGGCACCAGTTTCACATCATGAGCAGTTACCACCAACCCTATATACCCATCGTATCTTGTATAGCCTACGTCCCCAAATTCATCTGCAAGATCCTCAAACCTAAAGCCATACTCATCCTCAATTGCAACCATCATCTTGGTAAATATACTGGGTGTGGCTATCTTCACATCTAAACTGAACAACGAAGGTGCCACCAACACTGGATATGCATTATCCACCAATGTTGTAAATAGTGCCACCTTATCCTTGCTATCAGCATATTTGTTTGCATATACCTGAGTTGCGGGGTTGGGTTTAAATCCCGTCCATTCCAAACTTATAGGTACTGTTCGGATGTCAGTTTTCATATACTTCACAAGCTCATCAATGTTATTGTAATTCAATTGAGGTGGCTTACCCTTGGCTTTAAACTGGTCACGTAGCCAATCACCCAATTCTTTCCAGCTACTGAATTCACTATAATACAGTGTAGGGCCTATCTCTCTTAATGATGGGCTATAGGGTTCACGCTTTATCTTACGAATGTTTTCGTATCCCCACACGTAAACTGTATAGTCACCGTCCTCATACAGACTGGGTTTCAGGTTATAATACAACGTTATATCTTTTGGTATCTCCAGCACAAAGACCTTCTTCTTGATAGGTTCGTACTCACTAAATACCACATCACCGTAGAGTTTAGGTCGCTCCTTGGGTCGCTTCTTAGGTACAATCTCGTATTCGTAGTCGATTATTGCACCAGGTTTGAGTGCTGGAAAGGTGACCACCTTCATCCTTAAATTCGCATACATTGGCGCATCATACACTTCGGGTGGACTCACATCGGCGATCGCTTTTGGTTCAGGTTCCACTTCCCTACCGTCGGGCAATATTGTTACCGCTCGTATGATATTGAACTCATACTTGTCGTTGTTGTAACGTACTTTCACGTCACCATATGTGTCACGACCACGTTCGGTTAGTATTTCAACTTTATAGTGTCGATACGTTCGTAATCCATTTCTATCCAACCTAACATACGTGCTATCCAATAGTATCTTTGCATCAGCTGTCACCAGAAGTATCAGCCACATCCACATGTCACCTCCTTATTTTAAACCCAATCTTCAACAAGTGTTAAAATCTTGCCCTCTCCAAAACTATCTCCTGTTCCGCTAATTGTTGCAGTTTGTCAAATCTATGCTTAATTTCGGGGTATACCTCAACCGGTATGAGTGGATCTTTCACACATGAATAGCTGGTTACAAAGATTGTATCACCAACAACCTCGTATTTTACGTAACCCTCAAGTTGGTCACTATCCAGCCGCATATCATCGGGTAGATGTTTGACTCTATACCCTTCGGGTAGTTTAATTATCGTGTTACTTTCTGTCTGCATCACTGCATGCATGAACAATGGGTAACGGCGTTCCTCGAGTGCAAATGGGTTGCCACCAAGTTGTAACCCACTCCTGCTGCCGAGCTTAAACCTATACTCATCACCATATTTTATACCGAATTCACTCATGTGATAGTACAATGTGAACCACACATTTTCGTCAAAGTTATCCAGTTCCATCATCGAGAAGCTATCAAGTACCGCGTTTGGACCTAACCCTGCCACCATCTGTTGAAACAGCTGACGCCTAAACTCAACCGGCATCTTCTTTAACATATTACGGAATATCCAATCGTAAAATCCTTTCGCACTGAAGTGAAGCCTACCTGTCACGAAGCATGATGTATCTATCTCCATTTCGAGGGTCACCTTCAACGCATGTTTGTCAGGTTTTGAGTACGGTATCGTACGTAATGGCTCACCATCTTCATCACACACCAGCATCTGCTTACCTTCTTCATAAGCTAAGAGGTACTCTGTGGTATTCTCCACAGTAGGGTCAAGGAATTCGTATCTGCCATCCCTTTTAATGGCGACTACTGCGTGGTTGAACTCATCTACTGCAATATCTTGGTCAATGTGCATCGTTGGGTTACACAGCACTATATAGGCATCGACACCTATCTCACGTAACATAGTAACTAACAACGCCGCCTTGTCACGACATACTCCATATTTGCGGTTAAACGTAACCGTGGCAGGTGCAGGTTCGTAACCACCCTTCTTACCGGTTAGCTTAGTCTCCACATACCGTATGTTATTACTTACGAACATAAACAGTGCACGTATCTTCGCATCCAAACTCTCTAACGTATCCGTAATTTCATGTATTTTCGCCATTAAGCTGCTATCCACCACAAAACTTTTACTCGCCAGCTTATAGTACCAGCTGGACCATACCTCAAATGATGGTACCGTGGTGACCAGCAACTTCAACGCTATCTCTGGTATCGGTGGCATAAGGGGTTCGCTTACAATCTTAGGTATATCCTCCTTACGAAACACATAGGTTACCCTATTCTGCTTTACAAGGCTATCAATTTCAAGTTTACCGTTTTTAACCTTCCACCTGATCGGCATATCTATTGGTAGGTCGATGATCACCACTTTCTCGTGGATGGGTTCGTCCTCCTCGAATACACAGAGCATGTCGAAATTCGAATCCATTGGCGGATTGTATACGTTCTCTTCGACAATATACTCGATAGCATCACCGGTTTCAAGTGCTGGATATATGATTTTCACCACATATACGTTGGGTAAGAAGAATTTCGACCCCTCCCATGCTGGCATCGGAAACTCTTTAATGTTTTCTTTCGGTACCTTCACTATACGGCCGTCGGCTTTTATCACTCTTGCAAGTTTAACCTGTAGCTTGCTATAGGTTTCATAATAATGGAAGACAGGTTCGGCAAACTTACTTTTACCTGTAACGGTGAATATTTTAATCAATCTATGCTGATAAGATCGATATTTGCCATCACGTTCAACATGATATTTGATCGTATCGAATACCACAACAGCATTGGCATCACTATACTCTTCGGTAGTGATCGTCTTCAATAATGGTAAGTAATTTGGCAACCTCGTAGCACACCCCATTATGATAAAACCACCAACTATCAGCATCACCCGATACATTATACCTCCTTATAATCCTAAAATATTCGAAATCCATCAAAATCAATACTAACTACACCAATCTTACGAATCACATCCATTACTATAATAGGTTGACGTTATTTATTTTTGTGCATTTTAATTTCATAGACCAAATGTGGCCACTCCGTAGCAGAGAAGGGTTTACATTAGTGGAGTTGCTTATGGTTGTCCTCGCGTTAGGTATATTTGCAGCTGTGCTTATGCCACGTTACTTTGCACTACACAAGCAAGCGTTACGGGCTTCTTTTGATGCCACTGTAAGTAACATCCGTAGCGGTGTAGAAGCATACCACTATGCATGCCTTGCGGGTAAATTCGATAAGTACGATCCAAACAACGTAATATATTGCCCAACAAACCCTTTGATCTCATATGATCCTTATTATGTACACAACGTAGAGAGTGGTAACCCTTTCTATCAGCCGAACCCATGGCCGTCAGTGCTCGATTACAGTCAAGCAGGTGCTGAAGCAACCTACCAGTATCCGTTCTTTTGGGTTATACTCGAAAAGCCCGTAACAGATGGTTGGACCAAACGTAGTGATATGCTTGCCGATACAATCTGGTACTACGGACCTCGTAAGATTGACAGTTTTGCCTACATACGTGTAACCGGTAAAATTTTCGTACCATGACGAGTTAGTAGCACGATGGAATACGACATACGTGACATTGGGTTAAGCGAGCGTGGCATAAAACGTATTATGTGGGCAGCCACCCGTATGCCAGTATTGAATACTATTCGCCAGGAGTTAGCCAAATCACATCCACTTAGAGGGGTAAAGATAGCTGCCTGTCTACATGTGACAACGGAAACCGCTAACCTCATCCTAACCTTGAAAGAGGGTGGCGCCCAGATACGACTTACCGCATCCAACCCCTTATCTACTCAGGACGATGTGGCGGCTGCACTTGTTGCCGAGTACGGTATACCGGTGTTCGCGATTAAAGGTGAAGATCGTGAAACCTATTACAAGCACATAAACCAGGCACTTGACATTAAGCCACACATAACCATGGACGATGGTGCCGACCTCATATCCACACTACATAGAGAGCGACAAGATCTTATCTCTAACGTCGTAGGAGGTACTGAGGAGACGACCACCGGTGTGGTGAGATTGAAACAGATGGCCACCAAAGGTGTACTCGGTTATCCTGTCATTGCGGTTAACGACTCATATACTAAATATTTGTTCGACAACCGTTACGGTACGGGGCAGAGCACGATAGATGCCATCATGCGTGCAACAAACATACTATTGGCAGGTAAAACGTTTGTGGTTGCTGGTTATGGATGGTGTGGTAGAGGTATCGCCTGGCGTGCAAGAGGTATGGGTAGCCATGTGATAGTTACTGAAACCAACCCCATACGTGCACTTGAAGCTGTGATGGATGGCTTTACGGTTATGCCTATGCGTGATGCAATAAAGGTAGCCGATATCGTTGTAACCGCTACGGGTGATATCAATGTCGTAGATGTTGAGCATCTCAAATCTGCCAAGGATGGTGTGATACTTGCGAATGCGGGACATTTTGATGTCGAAATCAACATACAGAAGTTGCATGAACTGGCAGATAAAGTGGAAAACATCAAACCCATGGTTGATTGCTACCATTTGGGTGATAAAAGGATATACCTGTTGGCTGAAGGTAGGTTGGTGAATCTTTCAGCTGCCGAGGGTCATCCCGCTGAGGTGATGGATATGAGTTTTGCCAACCAAGCGCGTGCAGTCGAATATCTTCTGAAACATGGCGATAAGTTAGAGAAGAAGGTATACAAGCTGCCGGACGAGATCGACCGCGATATAGCGATACGTAAACTTAAAGTGATGGGGGTTGAAATCGACAAGCTAACCCCCGAACAGCAACAGTACCTCAGTTCATGGGAATGGGGTACATGATCATTCAGCTCCTGGATAGGCCTCACGAAATAGGGTAAGTGTTGTACCATCATACCCCATGATATTGTGGTCTTCGTCAAAATATATCACTAATTTGCCAACCTCTGACAATTCCCCATATGTACGTACTATAATTGTATGTGATAAACTATCTTCGAGCGGCTCATGTAAGCCACGCCCTTCGTAGCCACCTACAAGTATATCGATACCTCTTACCTGTTCGACCAGCTTCACATCGTTATCAAACCCAAGTGATGACAGTACAATGAGCACATCGACACTATCACGTATGTGTGCCACTACACGGCTTACACTCTCTATGGGGTTGTACACTTTAATCTTGGTTGCATACTCCCAAGCTAATGCGGGTGCTAAGTACTGGGTTACCACACCTATCACACCTATAGTGATACCATCTTTTTTCAAAATCACATATGGTTTGTTGTAACCTTCGATATTCGCTGATATAAATGTAGGGCTATCCGGCAAATATGGTACCCATGGTAGGTCATATACTCCAATATTTACAACATCGTAGTTAAGCTCACCGAACATCTTCAACATCATATGTGGTGGTTCACCATACCTACCGGGTGCACTGAAGTTACCTGCATCTAAAAGCAACAACGGGTAGCCCTCCCTGTATGCCTTCTGACGTTCTACCGATAGCAGGTATTTCAGTGACGGTAAGCCACCAAGTTCAGGTGGAAAGTTTGGATTTATCCATGTAGCAGGACGTGGATATGTAACCTCCGCTATATCATTGGTATATAGGATGACAAGCTTCTCAGTAACAAAAATCAACCCTACTATCACTATTGTCATCTCACTGTAGGAAGCGTTTTGGTCGACACTCTCAGAAGCTGGTCAAAGTACTGTTCGAACATTGTTGCAACCTCACGTGATACGATCATCACCGTAGCTTCATTATTCCTCTGCAGTGCGTAATACGTCCAGTTATGTGAACCCACAAACACTATCTTACCATCGATTATGACAACCTTACAATGTGTGGTGACATCGGGCGGATCGAAATACACTTCGGTTATACCGAGTTCATGAAGATGTTTGGCCACCTGCACATTTTTACGTGTAACACTGGGGTTCCAATCTGACTGATCGAGTATGAGCTTCACCTCCACACCCTGTCTATTTATATACGCAAGCGCATCATACAGCGAATCATTCATCCCACGCGGATATTGTGGGTAATAACCTGCACTAAACATTATCACATGTACAACACTATCTGCATTGTATACCTCCTCGATCAACCGTCTCACGTAGTCGCGATTGAATGTAACTTCAACCTCATCTGCAGGTAAGCCAACCGCCACACTCGCTACTATAACAATAAATGCTACAAATATGCGTTTCATGGTAACTCCTTCTTGATCGTAAAGATAACACTGAACATACTTTCGTCGATTTTGTCAAACCCCTCCACATCCACAAGGTATGCACTGTATTTGCGACACCAGAAGCTTATCCCAACGTCGATCTCACAAAATGCGCCCCTATAGCCGATACCTGCAGTGTAGATCCCTTTTGATAGACGTTCATCCTTAGCCGCTGATAGCCATGCGAAGCCGGCTCGTAACAGAAATGAAGGCATAAGCTCGTGCTCCACACCCATGTGGTATTCCCATTCACGATGTTTGCCTTGATGGGTTAACACCTCGGCTACAAAATATGCAGGTAAAATATTTGCTGGCCGATATCCGATACCTACTCCATACGTGAATTGAGGATAATCGAACAGTGTATCTTTAAGTGTGGATATCTTCCATATACCGCCGATGGTCCACCTAAAAGAAGGTTTGATACATATACCAAACGTAAAGTTTATACCCTGAAGTTTACCACTTGTCGATGTATCCCACGGTTCACTACCTTCATATGAGGGACGCCACATCTTTGCATGTTGCCAATCCCCTTTTAAATAACTACCACCTATCCCCACGTATAAGGTGGGCCATACTCGTACACCCAACATTGCTGAATACGATATAACCATACCGGTTGAGGATTCGATCTGCCACCCCCTTATGAGATAGTAGTCATCGTACATCGGGAGCTTAAACTCATAGTCGAACACATATTTAGGGGATACTTTAAAGTCGAACGACACACCGTGTTTATAGAGATTTATACCTAATGGCATAGGAACGGTATGTAACTCGTCACGTATCGCACGTGTAGCTTCACCTACATAGTCTTCGAACTCATTGTATACCTTAACCTTACGTTCCTCGGTAATCTGATGAAGTTGTAGGTTGATGACAACCGCAGAGATCGAATCATAACACGCGGGGTTGTCTGCATCCGTCACCACTATAGATATGTAGCCTAACCCAACATTCTTGCCATCGAACATAGATAATGGATAGCCACCAGTTGCTATCTCATGTAATGTATATCCATACAGAGGGATTACTGCAAAACTGAAGATGTACACAAATTTACTCATATAGCCTCCTACCACCATATTATCAAAAGTAAGTTACCACCAAACTCACGCCTGGTATCGATAAACTCGTAAATTGGTATACCATCCTCTGAATGTGCACCCAACATCCCAGTATGCGGGAACTCGCTTAATTTATACCTAAATTTTAACCTAAATAATAAGTTATGTGACAGCCTATCTGATAGCACTAAGTAATATTTCCAGCCCCTACCCTCAAGAAAGTCTATACCCGTGTCTTCGAATATCCACTGCGATAACCCCTGTGTCTGCCATATCGCATATCCACCCAGTATCGACATATGTGGTGATAAATTATACCGATAGGTGAGCGCGAGAAACCCTCCCGTTATTGTGTTGGCTGTCTCATATCTTGGTAACGAAGGAAACGATACCCTCGCATAACGTAATTCAGCACGTAAGTTGTTGTAGTTGCTTAACCTATATTCGATTGTGAGCGATGTCTCCCATAGATGCGATATTGTAGTGGTAGCCAGCCGTTTGTGTGATTTAGCCTGCAGCTTTTGCCTCAGATATATACGTAACGGGAAAGCTGGCCGATACTGTAATGTCACCTGTGTACGCCAGTTAGGTAACCCATACGCAAGGTCCTTCCATACATCTATGTAAAAACGTGATATTATCAACCTATGTGATGGTTGGTATCTGAACTCAAGATATATACCCTCCTCTGCCCTCGGTACAGGATATTCGGAAATATAGACATAAAGTGGATCTATCAACCGATACGAACGTTGCCATATGCCTTCACCAAACCGCCTACGTTCGGCAAACCCACGTGAGTATGGGTTATCATAATCCACATCGTAGTGCCGTAAAACCAAGATCCCATATAGTGTTTCATACTGTAGGTGTAGCTTCATAATGTATGCATGACCGGCATGCTGTTGCTTTGCGTAGTCAAATTCTAAGCTCATATTGTTCACCACCGTAGAGAGATGTGTACCTACGAAGCTACGATGCTGGCCACGACTTGATAATAGGTAGTTAGGGTCATCGATCACCTCCTTATCCCAGGGTATATCCAGGTATTTGGGATTCGGGTTGAATGGCCTCGAGTAAAGTAAATCGAGTAGACTAACCCCTACGTATGTACCTACAGGTAGATTGTATAGACCGCCCATATCTACGGTGAGGTTAACTCCGATCATTCGTTCCTTCACGTTATGACGGAATGCGGGTAGCACCGGGTAGATATGTATCAGGTGGTTCACCGAACTGTCAGGGTTAAGTATTGCATTCCTTGGTGCATACGACCACAGTATGGTAGGATGTATGCGGTTGAATGTGAGTTCAGCTGCCACCCCTTGTAGATAGAAATGTTCGTAATACGTGAGGTCACCGAATAACCCCTCCGGACGCGTGTGTAATCTTGCACGTATCTCGTCACTGTTATCAAGTAATATACCTTGCCCCCATGTTACCCTGTACGTACCGATGTACATTTTACGTAATGGGCCTATCGATCGTAGCTCGATATAACCTTTGTTGAATTTCCTAATCCCTAGATATACATGTGGGGTTATACCCATCCGTAACCGCCAGTCCCATCCCCGATATGTACCCTCACGTAGGTAATCTTCCTTCTCACGATATAGCCGTGATATGAGGTGCACGATCTCATCTTTGGTCCATCCAGCTGCTATTAGGTCTTCCTCCCTGTATTTAAGATAGGTAGGCCTACCATAAAGGTCACCCAATATATCGCCCCTTATGTAATAGATAGTACGCCAGCTGATCTTTAGGTAACCTTCTGTCCCATGTAGGGGTTTGTCTTCAAAGGTTACAAAGTTTCTGAGATTCCTATATCCCCAGTACGATAACCCCGGTATATCGCGGAGTGCACGTTGATACGATATCTTACCATATAGCTGACGATATCTTACAATGCTGGCAGCATCCACCAAGCTGACACCATCAAACATTGCAATATCCTTAACAGCTGCACGATTTATGTTGAGCGGATGTCCAAGATACCAGAGCCACTCTTCTACAGCACCTGCACGTGGCCCTTCCTCACGGGTGAGCCGCTCCTGCAGGTATTCATAATAATCGCTGGTTTCACGTCTATAAGGTGGTGGGGTCAACTTCACCAGGTAACGTATCTTGTTTACTGACTCAATAGGTAATATCTTCGTAAGCTCGTAAAAGCTACGAAAGTACCCATGTTTAAGCCTGTATAGGTATATTGCTTGGATTTCGGGCTCACTCAGAGGTAGTTGCTTAAGCTTATATAAACTATCGGTGTTTAGATCGATAACAATCAGTATGGATAGCAGGATTACCATCGTATGCCGACCGTCCAAGTTATCGGCAGATAAGCATGGTATTTAAATGCGCAATCTAATGTAAGTTGCTTTAATTTGAAGCTCACCCCCCACGTTAGGACAACGGGTGGTGTCTCCATACCCGTACGAACCGTTAGGTTAGGATGTATCTGGAATTCACCACCTATCCGCATACGGTTGACACCTACATGGGTACGCTCCAACTCCATCATGGTGACAGCACCTACAAACGGTACGTATGACATACCCACTGTTAAGCTACGTGGTATATAATGACGTGAAAGCTTACCTATACTGGGGTTGTTCAACGGATGTATTACTGCACCCAAACACCACCTATCATATACGTAACCGATTAACCCCATATCTACACCAATGACATGTGAGCTACCAAACCTCTGCATAGATAGCGAATAGTAAGAAGTTGATACCCCAAAGTAAAGGTCACCCGCTATCGGTAATCCAATACCAGCAACCACTATACGTTCTTCGTACAGTGATACATTATCTCCTACGTTTAACAAATGTACACCTACAGCGACCGTATATTGGTGGACCGATCGTGCCAATATGAAGTTGGCTCTATTCACGATACTGAATAGGTGTTCATAATTCGCTTCTATACGGGTACCACTTATGAGTGACAGCCCTGCTGGGTTATAAAATAAGGTTGATGGCGCATCCCCTATTGCAACAAATGCATCACCACAACCAGCTACACGTGCACTTAAGGAGTACTGGTCAAACATCCCAAATAGCATGCCAGGCAGTATTATCCCTATTGAGATCAAGCTTTGGTGCTTCATTTCAGTGGCGTACCAACAACTATCGGTTTACAGAATTTTTGGTATTCGCCATGGATCTCAACCTCCACCTCAAGTATATATGTACCGATGGGTACGGATTCCTCTAACTCGTTCTTACCATCCCAATCCGTGTATATAGGGGATTTGTATTTACGTTCGACTACCGTTCGGATGAGGTCACCACGTAGATTGAATATCCTTGCAGTATAAACAGCATCCGATGGTCCATTGATTTTGATAAACAGTATCTCACCCAACTCAGGTGCAAATGGATTGGGAGATATATCAATCGACACATTGGGTTGTGGTTCACCTATGTATATTTTCTGTATATCTTCTGGATAGCGTAACTTCAACTGATAACCTGAATTGTAAGGGGGGTCACGATCGTATTGTGAGCCTATCCCCACAATTGTGATGTAATCACCGATCTCCAAGCTACGATAGATTTCGGAGGTATCAATCCCCGTACCTTCGTCTACCCGTACATTGATGATGATGTTGCCATTCCATACCTCGAAATTGCCCGCCCCCAAACCCGGTGTAAACTTCGTATGTAGTTTAGCTTGCGGTATACAAAGTAGTTTACCTTCAAATTGTTCAGTTATTGGATACGATAGCTTTAACGTCTCAGGTATCACCGTAGCGTTTGTATCAGTACGTAATAAAATGAAACATTCATCTCCCACATATGTGAGCTCGGTCATCCCATTGTATTCCTGAACTTTACCCCTTACGATGATCTCGTCACCCATCTGTGGATTATAGTCGAACCCATAAATGGCCACCCCTGTGGTGGTATCTTGGATGAAGAATTGGCCACCCCCCAATGGGGGTGAGGTTATAACACCTCTCACAGTTACGAGTTGACCCAATAACTGTGAATCATAACCAGAAGTGTCAGGTTGCTGTACTTCACTGATAGGTATTATAGGTAACGAATCGATTACATTGATCACGGGTATGGTTGGCACAGTAACTAGCATCCCTCCAGGTGGTGCAGTCTTCACTTCGAATTGGTGCTCACCAACCTCATATGGTTCCATATCGTGAAGATATACACGGAGTGAATCCATCACGGTTAGGCTGTCAAGGTATAGGTGTGATGGGGTGACCTCACCCAACACAGGTTGCATCGGGTAGATTGTATATTCCAAAGAATGCCATGTCCAACCTTCAGGTATTGTTATTTCGAGCTTCTCAATAGTGTCAGAGGTTACGATGTCAAACCTTAACGTTAATCGCTCGTTTTTGAACACCACGTGTGGGTTGAGTCTCACCATACCGGGGCCCACCACGGCAGGGGTGAAATCAGCAAGCGATCTGGGTTCAATCTGATAACTCTCATAGTACTGTGTAAGTGGTGAAACAATGCTTATATAGCCGTCAGGGATCGTAGCACCTACCATCGAATCGTTGTACCTGCTTATCCATACCGGTAACTGGTTACCTTCGTTATCTTCAACATGGTATGTGGTGTTACCCTGAAACGTACCGGATTCTATGAATCTCACGCTATCAATACGTACGAGCATACCCTCATAGTCTTCACCATTACTGTGTATCGCAGGTATGGTGAGTTTGTGAGGTGATGGCAGGCTATGATTACGTGCTATTATGTTTATCGTAAATAGTTCGTTGCTTGCCCATAGTTCGGTGAGATTGGCGAACTCCTTTACCAACCCCGTGATTACAATGCTATCACCTACGTGTATGTCGGGTGTATTTCTACCACCCCTGTAGACGTATATACCGGAACGTAATTCACCTGACATATCTTGTAAGTAGAAATTGTTACCTGTAAGGCCCGTCACTATGCCTGAGGTTGTAACTGTATCACCTACGTAGGGGGAAGTATCACCCGCACCCTGTAGCTCGCTAATCGAGTGATAAGGATAAAGAATGAAGGCTATTAATATCAACATCTACTAAAAATATTTGGGTCTGCAAAATTACAACCTATGGAGGGGTGGATCTCGTGCCACATCTGATGTTAACGTGTAAGTAGCAACACATATGCGACTGTTACACCCAATATATCAGCTACGATATCCTTGTAACTCATATAGGTGTGACGTACTTTCCAATCATACAGCTCTTTCAGCACACCCAACGATATCGTAACGCCTATCGCTAAGTTACGTGCAGGTTCATAACTCCAACCATTTTGACAATATGTTACATGGAATAGTATCGTGGATATGCTTAGGGAATAACTAAAATGATGTAACTTATCCACACTGAACCACTTATCTTCAACCTTATGTGTACTATCAGGTGGTGCCATCAAAAGTATACCTGTCAGGATGATAGCCATTCGCCCCACCAGAGGATACCACGTAGTGTTAGATGAACATCGTAGCGATAGCCCATAAATTTAGCACCTAACCAACCCCACCCTCCTGTGAATATAATCTTTACACCTTCTGTTTGTTGCTTGAACCGCTGAATAATGCCTTCGATACGGGTAACTTCACCCCATACGATGCCGGCTGCTGCACACTCGTTCGTACTACGGCCAATAAGTGGCACCTGTTCAGTGATCATGAAATCAGGTTTTATGTTTAGATGTGACAATTTTTTACGATAAAACTCACACGAATAAGATACACCTGGTAGTATCAACCCACCTTGATGTTTGCGATCGACCAGCAAGTCCACTGTGGTGGCTGTCCCCATATCTATTACAAGTAAAGGTGAACCCAGCATTTTGTATCCCGCTATCATATTCGCACGCCGATCGACTCCCAACCCATCATAAGCCCATTGTATGGGGGTGGGTGTCTTTTGGGTTAACCATACGAATTTATCCCTATGGGTTGTTATATTTAGCTTGATATCACGTACGGATATGATGAACACTTTCGCTACCTTATCCAGATATTGCTCAATTATCGATAACGCTTCATCCCATGTATCTTTACACCATGCCTTCTGTATATCTGTAGTACCTAAGCCCACCTTGATCTTGGTAGTACCTATGTCAACTGCTAGCTTCCATGCCATTAATGAACGACCTTACTAACGCGGCACGCTCTTTCTCAGCGATATGTTGTTGCAATTTTCTACCTGTACGTTTTTCAAGATGTGAATGCCTTGTAATCAGCAGCAGATTGGTAAATCTTGGCAACTCTTTTGCTGAAAATATGAGCCCCATCGAGATACCCATCCGGATACCTGAGATATAGGTCCAGGTCTCCTCTTCTGATAACAGTCGTGCGTATTTCAACAACCCCCACGATCGGGTGACTTTATCTTCTAAAATATCGGCCAGATGTGTGTTCATGACCTCACGTGCCTTGTTCTCCTGCTTGATAAGCGCATTGGCAAGATACTCAAATGGTGTGATTATCTCCTCACGGAATGCCCAAGTAAGTGCATTAGTCACCACGAATATGTAACCAGTGGTACCTGTACCCCATAGGTTATGGAATATGAACCCCTGTGGAGTAAGTGTCTCAACAGTAAAGTTGTACTGTCTCAACAATACCAGTGCCGGGAGATGCAAAGTGATCGCAACCCTCAACCCCGTACCTACCTCAAGTGGTGACGAGGTGAGGTGCCCCCATTCTTCTGAATACGTATATTCGAGGCCCAATATTTTCGCGATTTCGTTTGCTTTATTATATGCTTCCCTGATGTTGAGCCCATTCGCAAAACTCTGTATCACAAGGTGATCACGATCGTTCACCACTATGCTTATGTCTTCGTCAGGACTTATAGCCACGAGTTTACCTTTGGGTGAATCAATAAATGTCTTGCTGATGAGAAACCTCTCCCATAAGAATTTGCGATCCTCTGGGGTTAGCTCCTCGCCTTTGAAGATTGTGAACCCCTGCAACTTTTCATTACGTTCAATCGCATAGGCTATGATCTCACGTACCTCTTCAAGTTCGTCATCGCTCGCCTTCAATGGGAAATTGTATCCTTTAAGGTTACGTACAAGTTTAGCCCTCGTAAAAAGTGGTATATCAGAGGAGGTATCACCCCACCACTCAGGTGCCCTTTTGGCCCTTTGCTCTAAGTTCATTTTCGATTTCTTTTATCTTATCACGTATCTTGGCAGCTTCCTCGTATGCCTCCTTGTCGAGCAGCTCCTGCAATTTCCTCTTTAACCTGTATAGTTGGAGATGTTTGTCAGGTTCTTCATCCCTTATCTCCGCACCTTTGGGGGGTACCTCCTTCTGCCATGGTGTACGTACTAATAAGTTCTTAATGAATTGGCCAAACGTCTCATAGCAGGTGCTACACCCGAGCTCCATATTCTGTAGAAACTCCTCGTATGTGAGCCCACAACGTGGACATACGCGTTGCCCCTGCTGTATATCATGTTTGGGGACATAGGGTTCCTCCGATATCTCCAGCTTATCACGCAGACATGTACTACATATAGGGATGATCTCCTTATTTTCTCGGAAGACCACTATTACATATTTGAATTGGGCCTCACGTTTACCGCAAACAGCGCACTTCATTTAATACCCCCTTACTTAATTGATAGCAGCGATCTGCTATTTTCATCATCCTATTTTTGTGTGTAACTATCACCGCAGCCATCTTTCTATCTTTAATTACTCGATAGATCAAATTATGCAATAGGTCACTCGACTTCTCGTCAAGGTTACCTGATGGTTCATCCGCTAATAGTATTGATGGTAGGTTTATCAGTGCACGTGCAACTGCAACCCGTTGACGTTCGCCACCCGATAATTCTGCTGGATAATGGGACGCCTTACTCTGTAATCCCACAAGCTCCAGTAGCTCCATCCCGAAGTCGATGTTAGGCTTTCTACCCCTAATTATGGAAGGTAGTAGCACGTTCTCGACTACGGTTAACTCGGGTATCAATTGATGGAACTGAAACACAAACCCTATCTTTTCGTTACGTAAACGGGCAAGCTCACTATCGTCCAACGTGGATGTATCATGGCCATCGATCCATACTTTGCCAGTATCGGGTTTGTCGAGTGTTCCCAGTATGTTGAGCAATGTGGTCTTACCCGAACCTGATGGCCCTAACACGACCACGATTTCGTTTGCATGTACCTCTAAGTTGACACCCCTAAGTACAGTTAACCGGCGCTTATCTTCTGGGTAGCTCTTCCAGATATTTTCTGCTTTGAGCATTAGCGGATGACGAGAAATTTATCGAGCTTACTGGTGGTTAGACGTTGACCAGGCTCTTCCCTTATTGCAACAACTTTGTAGAAGTAGATACCGCTACCGATTTTGTCGCCAATAAAGTCACATGTATTCCATTCAATCTCATTGTAGCCGGCGGATAGGTCGAACGGACCCAACACCTGTATCACCCTACCCGTGATGGTATAGATACGTATCCATACCGTGCTTTCTTTGGTCAGATAGAAATAGAATGTAACTTTATCACCACGTACAGGGTTGGGATAAACCCGCAATTCTGTAATATCAAGCGGTTGTTCCCACATTACAGTTACGTGAAAGGAATCTACCCGCACATTACATATGTTATCGGCAGCTGAGAAGTATAAGGTAAAGTCTGACAGTGCAGCTGGTACATCCACCTTGTACCTAAACCTACCACGTGTCTGGCTACCTAAGTCATACGTGAAGTAATCACTTAGATATATAGGGTCGGAAAATCGTGGATCATCGTAACTCATACGTATCGCATAGGGGCCCGTCCTATCGAATATATTGATACCACTTGAATCCTCTATCACACCATAGAGGGTAAAAGATGGCGGTATCTCCATACCAGACCTTAGTTGTTTGCCATTAACATAGAGTTTGATGGTTGGTGGCACAGTATCGTTGATCACATGCGTATCTTGTATCACTATACCTGTTATACCTATGGTTGCCTCGCCCCCGGTACCGTCCCACCATATAAGGCTTATCTTACCATTATCGCCCGCCATGGGTGGTTGTAATAGTGGCCATGCGGGTGTGACAAACCGTACGCTGAACTTACCACCTACCACTGGTGCTATGCCTTCGAAGATAATCTCTTTATCCACCCTACCAGGGTACGGGAAATACTGGTTGTCATATCCAGTAAATGGTGGAGCCCCTCTCATCGTATAGGTGATTGTGCCACCATCCGGCAACTTATGTGTATGCATGTATGTAGATGATAACACAGTGATATAGACCATACCATTGGGTAAGCCATCACCTTCGATCAGCGCTTCAGCTCCACCATACAACGTATCAGGTACGTGTAGACACCATGTACTTATATCGACATTGTTCAATCTTATTCTTATCAAGGGCTCACCAAACCCCTGATAGTTCTCGTAGCTACCACCTGGACATAATTTAGCCATAAGGAATGCATCACCTAATCGATTTACACTATCGGAAAATATCGATCTGAGCAACCTCACCCCCACGTTTTGGTTGTAAGTCGCTGATGCGGCACGAGTTGATGCCAACACCCCTATGGCACCACCATGGGGCCACTTCTCGAGGTAATCACCAAGCCCATCCTTAGCTAAACGGTCGAAACACCCTACCCCACATGCACCGAAGTAAAATATTGGTAACCTGTAGTTATTTTCAAGCCTATAGATATCGTCAGGGTTAACAAATACGCGTTCATGCGCTATGGTCTCTATGCTGCCATGGCCCATCCACATGGCCAGAAACATACCCTTGTGTAGATAACGTAGTATATCTTCTGTGGCACCGGGTTTATTACCAGGTCGGTTGGCGGGTGTCCAGTTTGGATCCGTAGCTTGTGTTACACCTTGGTAATTCATCAAGTATACTTTGTATATGTCGTAACCTGTGGGTATCAATGGTGTGAATGAATTTTCAACCTGACTTGTATGTTGTGGTTCACAGATGGATTGTCCATACTCGTCATCTGCTATAAGTAGTACACGATGACGCCACCCACCATAGGAGTGTTCGTAGTTGATAACCTTTTCTGTTAGCCAGTGAGCTTCTTCTTCGTTTTTTACGGTTGACCGCGTTATGACAACATCTGGGATATCGTCCTCATCGTAGTTAATGCACGCAAAATAATCGTCATAGCATTTGTTGCCTTGAGGTGGGTACCCGAATATCCCGATGAGATAACCAGTCTCATATGGAGGGATACGGTTGCGATCCACTTCCTCTTTATATCCGTATGTACCTGCACCAAACAGATACACGTAACATAATCCCCAGTTATTGTATGCGTAACGGATGAACCTCCTTATTGCATCTGGGTGTGGGTAGCCGAACGAGAAATTGTCGTAGATTTCGTCGATTGGTACCACTTTCGTTTTTATACCGTGTGATGTACGCCATTCAGCTATTCGATTCGCGTAGGGTATGAACTCACTTACGGTGATGATCGCGTAATCTACATCTTCGTCCGTATAGAGCGAATATGGGTTGGAGCGTTCGATTGCATCCACGGAGTAAGGGTTGGCTGTCACCATGTAGACGCCAGGTGAGGCATGAAATTTGTAAATACTACCCTCAAACGTACCACCTACCACTCGTACAGGTGTGTAGCTATCGGTGATGTTGAAAACATAAGGGTATGTATCAAGTCCACTGATGTGGATATCGGTAGCCTCGTTTGTTTCGAATTTTATCCCATGGTTATGGGATTGAAACTTACAGTCTGCAGTCACTTCGAAGTAATCGAAATATAACCTATCTTCGAGCGTATCTTTGGGTGCCTTCCACTGTAGGATTGTGAATTTGTTCTCACCGGTTTTTAGATTGGTCACCGGTACTTCCAACACCCATGGTGTGGAGGTGCTACCACCTTTTATTGTATCAACGCTAACTACGTGATCGTTTAGTAGTAGCTTTACCCTATGTATCTGAGCGCTTGGATTCTCACCGGTGAGGTCGGTCCAATATCGATAGAATACTACCTTGAGGTAGCCACATGAGTCTGCCAATTCTGGCAAATTAAATGTATAGGACCAGCGGTTTTCAACCTCTATGGGGGAGCGAACAAGTTCTACCCATATCCAACGTAATCCACCACGTGCGGGACAGAGGTGATCCTCCTCCCAATGAAACGTATATGTGAATCTGTCCGGTGGTGTTTCACCTGTGGGGGGTGCCACCATGCTGTCTCTTCTACCGTCGGCACCACCCCAGGTCAGCCAATACGTTATGTAATCAGAGTATGGATTAAGATAGGTGGTGGGAAATTTATCCCATCCATGTGGCCCCATTGCATAGAATATGATCTCAGAGGTCTCGTCAAACGTTATACCGCTTTTCACGTATATGGGTATCTCTACCAGTGTGTCACTGAATGATAACCTCAACCCAACCGGTGGCGCATATATTTTGATCGTACGTGGATCGATAAAATCGGGTTCAATACCTGCATTTATGAGATCCTGATATGTGATCCTATATATACCTTCGTGCGATATCCTTAGCTTGTACCAATTAGCTGTGGCCTTCTCGGGTATGACCCGTTTACGGGTTATACGCCAGGATCGTGCTGTTTTGTAATTGAGCAACAACGCACGATAGAGGGGTTCCATTTTATCGACTTTATAATTACCTGGTTGACCTCCAACGAAGGTCACCTTTACTCTCATCATCCTGTGTATACGCAGGGTTTGGGTTGCGGGATTATACTGTACGAAGTTTAGCTTGATAAAGGCGATATGTTGATCCCTAAATATACCTTGCTTGGTGAGCTCAACAGGTTCTGATGGATAGTACTGGTTGGATGTTAAAGTATTATATGGCTCACCATATATTGGAGGTACGGGTTTGATGTAGTGTTTGAACTGTCGGCTTTCTGTGTCCAATAGTTTCACATCAATTTGTGCACCTGGAGGTATACCAAGCACCACATAATCGTATGGCACCATAGGTAGGCCTGGCTCGCTGGGATAATAGTAGGGTGCACATTCGATGTTATCTATTGTAATTTCCGGTCGATAGATGAACTCTATCCCCTGGGGACCACTTTTGACCACCTCAATCCGCACAATAAGCAATAATGCTATCAACATCGACCCTTAATTGCTATACATGTGGTGGTCGATAGTATTCCATCGAGTTTGTGCACCTTACCTGAGATTAAGTTACCAAGCTCTTGAAAATCTTTCACCTCAACAAATGCGATGAGATCGAACGGTCCAGTCACCACACATGCGGTCTTTATCTCCTTTATTTTCGTTAGCTCTGTTAATACGCGATCCACTTTGTTTGCCTCTATTCGTATGAGCACATAAGCTTTTATCATTTTGTGCCCTTTGCCTCCAAAATCCCTATGAAATACTCTAACCCTTTACGTTTTTCGAGTGCTGATTGTAACTTATCGTACACCATGGTTGTGGGGTATATCATCTGTATTATGGGTCTAAGTATTAGCATCACCTGTGACCCTATGAAACTCATAGGCTTGCTCGACTGTGCAAACAGTATTGTAGGTACGGTGAGCCCACGCTTGACGATCTCGTCAGCAAACTGTTCGAGTACCTTCTTTTCCTCCTCTGTAAGCTCATACTCTTCGGATTCGACTGCAAATGCATGCCTTAGTGCGTGCCAAAACTTACCCATAATAGTTTACGTTTAGGTCACGTGAAGCTTTACCTTCATTGACCCTCTTAACCGGCATGCTATGGGGTGCATTTTTCACGATATCGGGGTGGGTTTGAGCTTCGTTTACAATCTCCCCAATAGCAGTGGCGAATGCGTCAAGTGTGGCCTTGCTTTCGGTTTCGGTTGGCTCTATCATGAGTGCTTCCTTAACTATAAGCGGAAAGTATATGGTGGGTGGGTGAAACCCTTTATCAAGCAACCGCTTAGCTAAATCAATGGTCCTCACATCGTATTGGAGTAGCGGTTTACCGGAGGCAACAAATTCGTGCATGTAGGGGCCAGGATATGGGATTGGCAGTATTTCGCGGATCAGGGTTGCAAGATAGTTTGCATTCAGTACCGCATGTTCGGCTACCTTTTTGAGCCCAGGTGAGCCCATCATCCTTATGTATATGAAACCCTTGAGGTTAACAAGAAAGTTACCGTAAAATGTATGTATCTTGCCAATAGAATGTGGATGTTCCGAATCCCAGTAGTATTTATTGTCTCGCTTCTTGACACGAGGTACTGGAAGGAAGGGCTCTAAGAATTTCTTCACCCCCAACGCACCACCTCCCGGGCCACCACTACCGTGGGGTGCACCAAACGTCTTGTGTAGGTTAAAATGCACGATATCGAAGCCCATCTCACCGGGTTTGACCCACCCAACATATGAGTTGAGGTTGGCACCATCGAGATACATGATACCGCCTACTTCGTGTACAATCTGTGCTATTTTAAGTATGTCCTTCTCGAATATACCTAAGGTATTGGGTACTGTTAACATGATGACAGCCAGCTTATCAGTAGCGTGACGTTTCAACTCGTTTATATCTACCATACCAGATGGGGTCGATTTTATCTCCACGGGGGTGAATCCTGCCATCCTTGCACTCGCGGGGTTGGTACCATGTGCTGAATCGGGTATCAACACTATTGAACGATCTTCGTGTTTGTGTTTGAAATACGCACGTGCAAGTAATAACCCGACAAGCTCACCATGTGCACCTGCGGCTGGATGTAAAGTGACTGCATCCATACCGCTAATTTCAGCCAGAAGGTGCTCTAACTCGTACATCACACGTAATGCACCCTGTACAGCGGAGGCGGGTGCAAGCGGATGCAGTGATAGCCATGAGGGGTGGCTCACAAGTCGTTCAGAAATCGGTGGATTATATTTCATGGTACAGCTACCGAGTGGATAGAAATTTCTATCTATGTGTAGGTTACGGCTGGCAAGTTCATTATAGTGGCGTGCAACCTCGATTGGCGCAAGTTCAGGCAACTTCAGTTCAGCCTTACGTAATAGGGATTGAGGCAATAGATTAGGTTGTGGTGTCACATCGAGCTTCGGTAAACTATAACTCCTGTGGCCAGGTTTACTCTTTTCGAATACCAACTTCATCTTCTATCTCAGATAGCTCTTGCTCGACTATCTGCTTTATTCTCTGGAGGTTGGCCTCATCCTTGGCTTCAAACCTCAACACAAGTATCGGTTGTGTGTTGGATGCACGTACGAGTGCCCATCCATTAGGAAAGTATATTCGTGCACCATCTATATCCAGTAGCTTATAACCCTTTTCACGAAACCTATCACGTAGCTTGTTGACAATTGTGAATTTATGTTCGTCAGTCGATGGACGCCTTATTTCAGGGGTTGAACAATAATATGGTATTTCGGATACGAGTTCGGAGAACGGTTTACCTGATTTAGACCATATCTCGACAAGCTTCAGTGATGCAAATATTGCATCATCAAACCCATAGTAGTCCTCTTTGATGAACATATGTGCGGACATCTCACCCGCAAGTAATGCATGCTCTTCACGCATCTTGGCCTTAAGTAGTGAATGGCCAGTCTTCCAAATTATTGGGATGCCACCAAGTTGGCGAATGTATTCCTCCAACCCCTGTGAACATTTGACATCGAATATTATCTTAGCACCAGGATGACGGGTGAGCAGATCCTTCGCTAATATACCGAGCAGCTGATCGCCGTAAACCATGTCACCTTTCTCAGTGATGATACCAACACGATCTGCATCACCATCATAGCTGATACCGAGGTCAGCACCTTTGGTGGTCACCATACGTTGTAAATCCTTCACAAACTCAGGTACGGTGGGATCTGGTAGGTGGTTGGGGAAGTTGCCATCGGGTTCACAATATATGCATTCAACCTTTGCACCAAGTTCGGTGAAAAGCTGTTTAGCGATTGGGCCTGCAGTACCGTTGCCTGGATCGATGATAATGTAGGGGGAACGTGTGAGCTTAACCTTGGTTTTGAGCACCTCAATATAGCGGGGTACGATATCTTCCTCCTTTAAGTTACCTAACCCACTATCGAAGTCTTCCTCCTCCATTATACGGCGTATCTGTTGTATCTGTTCACCGTATATGGTTTCATCACGTAGCGTTAACTTGAACCCATTGTATTCGGGTGGGTTATGGCTACCGGTTATCATCACACCAGCATCAACGTTAAGCTCATACACAGAGAAATAAAGTACAGGAGTGGGTACCACACCTATATCGATCACGTTTACTCCTACGTTGGTTAACCCATGTATGAGGCTGTTACGTAATCTATTGGAAGATGGGCGGACGTCACGTCCAAGTGATAAGGTTTTAACCCCCCTACGACGTAAGTATGTACCTATAGCTTTACCTAAAAGTATAGTTATGGGGTCGGTGAAATCCCTATCCGCTATACCACGTATGTCGTATTGCCGGAAAATGTATGGGTTTATTTCTACCCGTGCCATAGTACCTCCAGGTTATGTGCATCCTTTGGGGTTATGGCACCCACTGCACTGATGGAGAATTGGTCAGGTTGCAAGTATTTATCGAGCGTCGCTAATACATCGTCCATCTTTATAGATTTAAATTTAGCGATGACTTCATCAAGTGGTACGTATTTACCTTCGTAGATCTCGTCACGCATAAGTTTACGCATACGGTGTACAGTGCTTTCGGATGATATTATGAGCCCCCCTGTGACATAGTTTTTTATGCGTTGGAGCTCATCTTCTTGTAGATTATCGTGTAGATGTAGCATCTCTTCACGTATGGAGTTGAGCGATTTGACCACATTACGTGGTGTGGTAGCAAAGTATATCTCTAAGCTGCCGGTTTCACAATAGAATTCGAGGTATGACGATACCGTATACACGAGGGCTTCGGATTCACGTAACCGCTGAAATAGCCTTGAGCTCATCGTACCACCTAAGATTGCATTACCGAGCACCAATGGGTGACGTTCATCACTCGCGTATGGGAAGGTGCGGTTACCTATTGCCACATGTACTTGTGATATATCGCGTTGCTTCTTGGTGAATATACGTGGTTTGTAGGGTGGAAGCTCAGGTAACTGGATATCGGTACCGGGGGTGAGCTTGTTAAAGTAGCGGTCAACAAGATCTACGAGCTCGTTATGCTCAACAGCACCTGCGGCTGCAACTATGATCCTATCTGCAGTGTAATACTTGCGTTTGAACTCCACAAGCTGTTTGCCCTTTAAGCGTGATACGACTTTCCATTCACCAAGTATCGGACGTGAAAGCGGATGTCCGGGGTATAGGAGTTGGTCGAGTCCAAAAAACGTTTGATCGGAGGGTGAATCAAGGAAGCTCTTAATTTCCTCACCCACCACACGTTTTTCTAACTCAATAGCGGTGGGATTGAAGTGCTCATTGGTAAGTATATCAGCAAGTACATCCCATATCTCATGTAGGTGATGGCTGGGTAACCTCGCATAGAAGTACGTAAACTCTTTGGAAGTATAGGCGTTGACTTCACCACCGACACCTTCTATCTCTTGGGCTATCTGTTTGGCTGTACGTTTTTTGGTACCCTTGAAGAGTATATGTTCGAGGAAGTGCGAGATACCATTTTCGTATGGGGATTCGTGTTTTGTACCTACGAGTATGGCTATACCTAACGATATAGAGCGTACGTGGTCGAGCCGTTCAGTTATCACCCTTATCCCGTTGCTGAGGATGGTTTTGTTGTATTGTTCTTTCATTTTGCTCTACGTAAAACCCTGTATAGCAGAAGTTTGTTTACCAGCCAGAAGGCTTCCCAGATGATCTTTTTGGTCATTTTCGAGCTACCCTCTGACCGTTCCGTGAACACTATAGGTATCTCTTTTATTTTAAATCGCTTGTAATATGCCCAGAACAGTGTCTCGATTTGGAACCCATATCCTGTAGTTTTTATGCAATGCCAAGGTAGTGATTCGAGCACTTTTCTGCGGTAGCATTTGAACCCACTCGTTAAGTCGACGAATGGCAACCCTGTCATATAGCGTGCGTAGAGGTTGGCAAAATACGATAGAAGTAAGCGCGTTATGGGCCAGTTTATCACACGTACACCGTTTATGTAGCGGGAACCTAACACAACGTCGGCCTCTTTTATGGTATCAATAAATCGTCGTATATCGTTGGGATCGTGTGAGAAATCGGCATCCATCTGTATTATGATATCGTAACCGTTTTTAATAGCGTATTCAAACCCTGTTTTGTAGGCGGAACCAAGTCCCAGCTTGCTGGGACGTTGGATAAGATGCACACGTGGGGTGGTCTTGCTCACCTCTTTCACGTAATCACCGGTACCGTCGGGTGAGTTATCGTCCACTATGAGGATGTGAAGGTTGGGGTCGATCTTCAGCAGACACTCAAGGAACTTGGCTATATTTTCACGTTCATTATAGGTGGGAGTGACAACCAATGTACGCATTAAGTAAAAGTATGTCGTCATGGGGTGTGTCAATTTACAACTGTAGCTTAGACAATGTAGCTAAATGGATGGTGGTTGATTTTCTACTGTCTCAAAATAATGATTAAATATGGAGCTAAGTGGCCCAGTTTGGTTGATGCAACCCATCCCTTACTGGGGTGAGAAGTTACAAGGTGATTGGATATATGAACCCAAAATCGATGGCTGGCGCTTACAAGTGATAAAATATCAAGATGGTAGAGTTGAGTTTTGGGGTAGACGGTTGGAACGTTCACCTAATTGGACTGCTAAGCTATCTTATTTGATACCAGCGTTTAGGAAGCTACCCAATGGTAGTTTGGTGGATGCTGAACTGTACTCAACCGGTGGTAGGCGGTTTATACCGTCACTATTTGCACGTAAACGTAAGGTTGACCCTATAATTTATGTGTTTGATGTGATATTCTGGGAGGGTGAATTCGTTGGTAACCACAAATTACGTGAAAGGAAGGCCTTGCTTGAAACAATAAGCTGGAGCCCACCGGTTGAGGTCTTGCGATACGATAGGATACGCAATATACGTGAACATTGGGAAGCAGTTATCAAAAGTGGTGGTGAAGGGCTTGTACTCAAGTATCTTGAATCCACCTATGAGGTAGGACGTGACGGCCCAATAGCAACCCAGTACTGGAGGAAAGTCAAACGAGGGTTATATATAGAAGGATAGGATGAAAGTACTTGTAGTGGGTAGTGGCGGTAGGGAGCACGCACTCGGTTGGAAATTGGCACAAAGTACGTTGGTGGATGAACTGTTCTTTGCACCCGGTAATGCAGGTACTGAACTTATAGGTGAGAATTTACCCATCAACACAGAAGATGTAGAGGGTATCATCAAGTTTGCTAAGAATGTTGACCTCGTTGTGGTAGGACCTGAGAATCCACTCGCTATGGGTATAATAAATGAGCTACCGCCAGGGAAGGGGTTTGGGCCCACACGTGAAGCTACGACTATCGAATCTGATAAGGCGTTTGCTAAAGAGGTGATGAAAAAGGTTAATGTTCCCACGGCAAGATTCAAGATATTTACAGATTACGAGTTGGCAAAGTCGTATCTTGAAACTATAAGTTACCCGCAGGTAATTAAAGCGTCAGGGCTTGCTGCTGGTAAGGGTAGCTTCGTTGTTAAGACCAAAGAGCAAGCGTTTGAGGTATTACATGATTTGATGGTCAACCGTACGTTAGGTGACGCTGGCAGTAAGGTGGTGATAGAGGAATATCTTGAGGGTGAAGAAGTCTCGTTGTTGGTGTTTGTTGATGGTAAAGATTTGGTACCGTTGATCCCATCACAAGATCATAAACAGCTATATGATGGCGATAAAGGACCCAATACAGGTGGTATGGGTGCATATGCACCGGTACCATTTCTGGATAAGGATGAGATCGAGAATATCCTTGAACACATATTTAACCCAACAATATGGCAGCTGAAACGCGAAGGTGTCATATACAAAGGTGTACTGTATGCGGGGTTGATGTTAACCGATGAGGGGCCGAAAGTGCTCGAATTCAATGCAAGATTTGGTGACCCCGAAACACAAGCGATATTACCGTTGCTGGGGTCGGATCTTATGGAACCCATACTTGCGACGATAGATGGTGAGCTGGCAAATGTGAGGTTGAAATGGCAACCCGATACAGCAGTCTGTGTGGTACTTGCATCTAAAGGCTATCCTGGTAAGTACGAAAAAGGTAAGGAGATAGTGGGGTTGGATGATGTCGAAAATGTAATAGTATTTCATGCAGGTACAAAACGTGAAAATAATCGCATAGTGACAGCTGGTGGTAGGGTGTTGAACGTTGTTGCAGTAGATAAGGATTTGCCAGCTGCAGTGGATAAAGTTTATGAGGAGCTACCAAAGATACAGTTTGATGGCGTATATTATCGTAGCGATATAGGGTGGCATGGGCTTAGGTACTTGGGTAAATGGTGATTAAAGTTGGGTGTTGTGGGTTCCCTCTCTCACGTAAGCAGTATTACAAGATATTTAAGGTGGTAGAAGTGCAACAAACGTTCTATGAGCCACCACTACCGGAGACACTGAAGAGGTGGCGTGATGAGGCACCTGATGGGTTTGAGTTCACGATAAAGGCATGGCAGTTGATCACACATACACCGAGTAGCCCCACATATCGTAAGCTAAAACGTACCAGTATCGATACGAGTAAAGCTGAGCTGTACGGTAATTTCAGGCTTACAGCTGAGGTACTACATGCGTGGAAGCTGACAAGGGAAGCTGCAAACATATTAAAAGCTAAGGTGATAGTGTTTCAGTCACCGGCAGCGTTCCAACCTACGGATGAGAACAAAGACAACCTGCGTAGGTTTTTCGATAGGATACGTGACCCTAATTTTATATACGTGTGGGAGCCACGTGGTAAGTGGCAACCTGATGAAATACGTGAGCTATGTGAGGAGTTGGGTGTGGTGGATTGCGTTGATCCGTTCAAACGTCAAAAGACAGTGGGCGAGATTACATATTATAGGTTACACGGTAAAGGTGGGTATCGATACCAGTATACCGACGAGGAGCTTACAACCCTAAAGACATGGCTAAAGGAAGGTGTAAACTATGTGATGTTCAATAACGTCTATATGCGTGAAGATGCACAAAGGTTTATGGTGATGTTGGGGGGAAAGGCAATATGAAGGACAGTTCATCGTTTCACGTATGTGCCACGGATTGGATCTTTTGCCAGCTCCACACGGTTATCGGTGATCTCCGTAAAACTCACATCGTGGCTGATAAGGAATAGCTGGTCGTAGGGTTTGTCACCACCTTCCTCAAGACGTTTGAACACCTCAACAAGGTTTTCACGATGTTCGGTGTCGAGGTTAGATGTAGGTTCGTCAAAGAACGCTATCCTTGTACCACATACCTTAAGTAATGCCAACCTCAGTGCTATCACGGCAGTCATGAACTCACCCCCTGATAGGTTCATATCTTCACGTACACGTCGTACACCGTTAACGTAATCGACTAACCTTATCGAGTATCCTTCACCCCATTCCAGCTCCTCATCTGTATCGCTGATCGCCTGGTAGATGCGGTTGGCTTCGATGCTTATACGGGTACGTAGTTTCTGTGATAGACGTTCGCCTATCTTGTTGAATATGCGGTCCCTTATGAATTGCAACAACTCAAGGGTATGATGCCACTCATCTCTTTCGGATTTGAGCTGTTCCAGCTTCGTCTTCTTAGATTCAAGGTTGATGATGTCAGCTTCCAATGATCTCAGGTTACTTTCGTAGATCTCGAGCTCACGTTCATAAGCTTTATGGTCGGCTTTCAATCTCTCCAGCTGTGTGCGTTTCTCGCTATGTTTTACCTCATCGTACCGACGCTTCATAGCTTCAAGTTGTTCAGTATATGCCTCTATCCTGGCTTTAACCTCAGATAGCTGGTGTTCAAGCTCACCGATATGTGCATTAACTTCACTTTCGCGGTCGACAAATTTCGTCAACTTCATGTACTCCTCGAAGCTGGGTTTCAGTTTTTCGCTTTCTTCTGTTATCTCATGTAACCTCTTCTGCAGTTTGTCAAACTCACTCAACTTATTGGCTAACTCGTTACGCTCTTTATTGATTAAGTTGAGTTTAAGCTGTAGCTCATCGATCCTTTGCTCAACCTGTGAAAGCATATCATGTTTCGTATGGAGTTCAGCCAGTAGTTTATCCCTACGTTCATGCAGTAGGTCAAACTTCTTCAGCTGTAGCTTAAGATCGTCTAACCTATTCACCTGGGGTTCGAGTTGTTCGATCTCCTCCTTCAATTTAGTGATTTCCGCATGTAACTGTTTCTTTTTCGCGGTTAGATCCACACTATCAGCTATTGGACATGCTTCGTCAAATATTGGGCATATACCTGAACGGAGTTTATCCTCTCCTTCGACCGTGAACCGCAACCTCTCCTCCAGCGTGACCTTGGCTGATTTTAATGCCTCCAACCGCTTCTGTAGCTGCATAAGCTGTGTAAGTGAGTGTTCAACTTCATCTTTATGGGAGAGCTCGCCATCCAGCTGCTGTTTTTCTTGGTTGAGCACATCTATGTCTTTCTTAAGGTCGTCCAGTTTTTTGGTTAACTCCTTTATTTCGGTCTCGAGCTGCACCTGTTGACGTTCGTATTCGGTCAATTTCTGGGTGAGCTCGTCCCTCTCCTGTAACGAGCGGTTTAACTCCTCTATTGACCTTTCTATCTCACGATAGCGTTCATAATAAGGGTGTAGCTTCTCCATCTGTGTACGTGCTTCTGTGATAACCATTTTATCTTGACGATACTTCTGTAGCTCACTATTGATTGCTTTAAGGTTGCCCTCCTCATGTTTGATAGATAGTTCCAGCTCATGTATTGAATTTTTGAGCTGATCGAGTTCACTCACTTCTTGGGTAAGCTTGTCGATCTCTGTACGTAGCTGCTGGAGCATCTTTTTGCCATGGTTTATTTTGTTGAGCACCTCCTGATACTCTCGATGCTTGCTATCCAGCTCACCATCTATGTCACCGAAATCCGCTATACGGTGGGTGAGCTCCTCTATTTTGCTCTTTATTAAGCTTGCATGTCGTTGTGTAGCCTTGAATGCTTCACGGAATTCACTTATACCGAGTATCTTCTCGAAGCTATCGGTACGTTCTTTACCGGATTCGTTGAATGGATAAAGGAACCTACCCTGAAATGGTCCAATGACATACTCGAACTCCTTATCCAATGCACGGGTGGGATCGATCCCCAACAGCTCCTTAACGATGGCGTTTATCTGTACGTCACGTGTCTCCTTTTCAGACCAGTTACCAAAATTGTACTCGTAAAGTATACGATGACCGCTCGGCAAGAACCGTCGTATTTTGTATTCTTTACCATCTTTACCGACAAAGATGATGCTTATTTCACCTTTCTTTGTACCGAATGCTAAGAAGTTCTTGATATTGCCCACAAACTTCTTAGCTGGTACATCGAACAGCGTATAAGCTATGGATTCAAATATTGTGGATTTACCTACACCGTTAGCCCCACATATGACCTGTATTCCGCTACCAAAGTTTAAGCTGATCTCCCTTATAGATTTGACGTTCTTTATCTCTATACTCTTTAAGTACATTGCTATCCTTTCTTAGTTCCTCTATGACTTCGGTTTCACTTACGGTTTCGTTGAGTGTAAGTTGTTTGAGCTTAAGCACAATGTCTGTCAATTTATCCTTTAAGTGTCGATATTCGGGTGACTCATCTATCATCGTCTGTATTGTATCACGTATAAGTTGGTGTAATGGTAGCTCTTCGCCTTCTGTATCACTGAACGTAGTAACTTCTACCCTTATATGTGTGCTCATGGGGGTGAACCTATCGTTTATCAGTTTTTTGAGTCGCTCCCTTTTGATCTCCGATGGATGTAGGTTTAACCTCCCCTGTAGGGTGACCTGCAGGAGTGCATCTTTTGTGGGTGCAACCTGTGTCAACTTATCCAACACCTTGGTCTCTACATCCTCTATGAGGTGTACACCTGTTAGGTTGACAAAAACCTGATACATGGGGCGACGTCTTCGGAGTTGATCTATTGGTACGAACTCAGGTGGTTTACCAAGTTCGAACACATAGAACCCTTTGGTGCTGTCTTCTTCACCGAAATTGACATTCTCCAACCCACCTGGGTTATATGCAAAGCCATCCACCTCGTAGTTGTTATGACCATGGCCGAGCGCTACGTAACGGAAATAATCTTTGAGCGGTATAAGCTCGGATTTGTCGATTTTACCTACATCTATTAATGTACGATACTCGTTTACCCCCACATGTAGTAGCAATATGTTCTCTCTGGTGGTATCGATGTGTGGTAACAGTTCACGTATGATTTCACCCGCCTGTGTACCGAAATAACCTAACCCATATATCCGTACGTTGCCGATGTCGATGAATGAGCCAATCTTTCGTTCGTCATCCCATGGTATGAGTTCAACCCCATGCTCGGTGTTGAATGGCCGCAGAAACTTAATATAACCACGTAACGATAGGAACTCGAGCCACGAGCCTTCACGTGTACCGATGTTGTCATGGTTACCAAACGTGGCTATAACATCTATATTATGCTCACGTAATAAGTTGAGTATATCGATCGTATCCGATAGTATTCTTGGTGATACCTGAGGTTTGTGGAATAGGTCACCTGCAACTAATATCACATCAATATGGTTGTCGATCGCGAATTCGGCAACTTTGCGAAATGCATCAAAAAAATCGTAGTACCTATCGGGTGCATCCTTTAAGGTTTTGCCAAGATGTAGGTCAGCCACATGTAGGAATTTCATCTATTATGGGTAACGTATATTCTGGTACGTCAACAATATGTGATGCTGTGATTGATAATTTACCAGACTGCTGTATTTTAATTGCATGGGGTTCAAAATCATACCACACACAGCGGATGCAGGTATCGAGGTATGGGCTGATAGTTTAGCTGAGCTGTTCGAAGAGGCTGCCCGCGGTATGTTTCAGTTAATTGCACCCGAAGGTGTCAACCCTATCCATAAGGTGGTTATCGAAGTACATGGTGATACATACGAGGATATGCTGCATGATTGGTTAGCTGAGCTACTCTATAGGTTTGAGGTCGATAGACAGTTATTCTGTCAGTTTAAAACTATTGAACTCACCGATAAAAGGTACATCGGTGAGGCATACGGTGAACCTTACGACCCCAACCGCCATGTACTTGAGCTGGGTATCAAAGCAGTCACCTATCATAGGCTTAAAATAGAGGGGCCGCCACCTAACTGGCGAACCGCTCTAATATTCGATACCTGAGTTCATCTAACCCCTTTTCTTGGGCCACAATGAAGGCTGCACCCCAAACCGGATCTGCTAATGGGGGATAGACTTCAAACTGCCAGCCTAAAGTTTGGAGCTCAGCTTCGAAGCTTGGCAGTATTTTTGCTTTATTCTTCCATATACCGCCAGTATAGCGGATGGTGAGCTTACCCTCATATGAAAGGTTAGTCGCTACCCTGTCCACAAGATGTGCCAATCTGCGACCCGCTTCCTGTATGATTTGGTGTGCTTCATCACACGTATCTGTGAGTTCGAACACCTTAGGTGCGATGCTCGCAACTTTACTAACTGGCGAGCTACTCTGATAGATTTGTGTAAGGATATCATACCAATCGCTTACTGAAAACATCTCCATGATTGTGGTTGTTAGCAGATTATGTTGACCACGTTCGAGGTACTCCAACGCCTTACGTATGGCGGTACGGCCTATCCAGAAGCCACTACCATCGTCGCCCAACAAGTAACCCCAACCACCTGCACGCGCTTTACGTCCCCTATATTCACCATATGCGATGCTACCGGTGCCTGCGATCACAAGTATGCCGGGGTGACCAAGAAACGCACCATGGAATGCGATCTCCACATCACTGTAAATAGCGATTGATGTGAACCCAAGCTGTTGCATAATCTCACGTATACGACGTTGTTCAGCGGTACGACCGGCACCCGCTAACCCCAGTACCACGGTATCGTTTTTGTAAGCACTAAGCAGCTGTATTATGGTATCGCGGAATTTGGCCTCACCTAATACGCTGAAGTTTAAGCTTATGGGTTCAATATGCTCGGATAAGAATTCGCCATCGTCGGTTACCACAAGTATACGTGTGTGGGTACCACCACCATCTATACATATGATTTTCATCGCAATCGTAGCAAATTTTCTACCACACGTCTGGAGCGTGGTAATTGATTCTTTATACGATCGCCTATGAGCGAGCCAATACCTAATGGATATTTGTCCCATCTAACAATGATCCATTTACCGTTTTCAACTTTCTCATGCCAGGGGATGTCTTCACCCCTTATGAAACGTTCTGCAAGCTCACGTGATATCAACACGTAGCCGGTGGTTGCATATCTGCCAAATAGCTGTGCTGCATTTGTGGTAAGCTTATACTCGTTTTTGATCTTACGTGCAAACAGCAACCCACGTCGTAGGGAATGTTCAAACTCAAACGCAAAAAGTTGTTCACTCATCACCCATACTTTATCACCGGATGCATAGAATTGTACATCGGCAAATTCTGGCCACCCATATTTGGACCATAACACCTTGTCGGGAGGCCACGCTTTATGTTTGGTACGTGGTAGCTCGAACGGCTCCCCAGGTGTAGGTGCCAATTTACGTATAAGGCATAAGAAGAACCCTTCAGTATCGTTATCAAACGGATACAGACGCCAGCATTTTGTAACATCGGGATGAAATTTACGGCCTTGCCATTCGGTGATACCTTCATGGTGATGCCAACCTTCAATCCGTATCTCCTCCACGGTAGCTGGATAGTGTTCGAGCAAGTAACTGATCACGGCTTCGTTCTCCTCGGGTGCTAAAGTGCAGGTGGAATACACGAGCTGGCCACCGGGTTTCAATGCCTTGAAGCCTGCTACCAGTAGTGGTATCTGTATGCGTTGCATCTTGTTGATGTTGGCTACACTCCAGAAGCTGAACACCTCGGGTGATTTACGTGAGGTACCCTCAGCCGAACATGGTACATCTACGAGCACCTTATCGAAGAAGTTCGTAAATAATCTACCCATACGACGGCCGTCGAGCTTCGTCACCATTACGTTGATAACACCTAAGCGATCGAGGTTCGACGAAAGTGCACTTATGCGGTCAATCCGTATGTCATTAGCCACTATGACACCGGTGTTGCCCATCATTGCTGCTATCTGTGTGGTTTTCGACCCTGGGGCTGCGGCCAAGTCGAGTATATACTCGCCAGGTTGTGGGTCAAGCACCACTGGGGGTAACATAGATGCAGCCTCCTGTACGTAGATGTAGCCAAGAAAGTGCCATATAAGGTTACCTATTTTATGGTGTGCACCAACCCCATTTACAACATAGGCAAACGGTATCCCCGGTATGGGGATGAGTTGCAACCCCTCCATTTCCAACCGTTCTTTGATATGCGATGGGTTGCATTTCAACGGGTTAACCCTCAAACTAATAGGTAGCGGACGGAAAATGTACTCATAGAAAATGGGCCACTCTTTACCTAACAATTCCTTATAACGTGTTACGAAGTCGTCTGGTAGCTTTATTTTTTCGATCCCTCGCCTATGGATTGACGCCACTTATTTGCAAATGGTGCAAGCAGATCTATCGGTACAGGGAAGATGATGGTTGAATTCTTCTCCGCCGATACCTCAGTAAGTGAATGCAGGAACCGCAACTGCACTGCTATGGGGGATTCGCTCATGACTTTGGCTGCATCACGTAGTTTCTCAGCAGCTTGATATTCACCAAGCGCACTTATAACTTTGGCACGTCGTTCACGTTCGGCTTCCGCTTGTCTTGCCATGGCACGTTTCATGCCCTCAGGTAAATCTACATGTTTAACTTCTACTGTGGTGACTTTTACCCCCCATGGGTCGGTGGCTTCATCTATTATACGTTGAAGTCGCTGGTTGATCCTCTCACGTTCTGCTAATAGTGTATCGAGTTCAACTTCACCGAGTACACTCCGTAATGTGGTTTGCGCTAACTGTGATGTCGCATATAAGTAATCTTCGACCTCAACAACAGCTTTGGCAGGATCCATCACACGAAAGTATACAACTGCGTTTACGCTTACTGAAACATTATCGCGGGTGATCACATCCTGTGGCGGTACATCAAGTGTTACAGTACGTAGTGATACAACCTGTACGCGGTCGATGAATGGTATAATGACGATCAAACCGGGCCCTTTAACCCCTATTAAGCGACCAAGTCTAAATACGACTGCACGCTCGTACTCACGTAACACCTTGATAGCGTTAGCTAATAGTATGATTACAAAAAATACGATGATGGCTATCAAAATTGCCATTATTCCTCCTTTTCACCTAATGCACCTATAGGGGTGCCACCTTCACCCGCATTTAAGCAAGGTGAGGTAGCTTTTAAATGAAAGTCATTCTGTTCGGGGTTCACAAATTGTGGGTCCACAGATATATCAGTAGGATGCTGTAGGTTGGCACTCCAATCCACCTGCCCATTCTTGTATACGTTATTGTGTGAAAGCGTTGGGTTACCGGGTGCAGCATCTTTCACCTGTGTTACGATACCCCAGTTGTTGAATGCAACAATATTGTTTATGATCTGAGGTGCCGCCCCTTCATATGCGAGTATACCATGTCCATTGTTATAGGTTATGGTGTTGTTTTTGATAAGGTATGTGGATACACCCTTCAGTTTGATACCATGCTTGTTGTTACGATAGATCAGGTTATAAGTGAGCTCACCTTCACCACCTTCTGCGTAGATACCATGTGCACCATTATATGCGATTGTGGAGTGTGAGACAGAGCATTCACCACCTGCCACGTATATACCATAATGTGAGTTACTAACTATCTTGCAGGTATCGAGTTCAAACTTACCGCTATCCGAACGTATACCATACTTGTTGTTGAGGAATTCGGTTGCTTTGACAGTAGCTACACCATGGTTGAGCACCCATAACCCATACTTGATATTATCTGTGAGTTGGGCATGATCTATTTCTAAGCTGCCACTGGTAACCCGAATACCAATGCCATTTGCCTTGGCAGTAATGGTTTCGATCCTACCGCTACTATTCTGGAAAGAGATGGCGGTGGCTGAATCTCTCTCAAATACGGAGTTTTTGATGAGAATATTCTCGCAAGAGTCAACAACCACCCCTGATATCCCGTTATCCGTAACCTGCACGTTATTGAGCGTGAGTTGACATTTTAATGCCACGATACCGTTTATACCGTTGTGAGTAATATTCGACCCAATAATGTTGAGGTTAGCATTACGTGCTATTACGCCAGACTTGTGGTTCTGTGTAATCGTACAGTTGTCAAGCGTTAGGCTACCTCCAGACGCATATATGGCATCGACGTTACTTCCACGTAGGAGACAGTTTTTAAGTGTCAATTTGCCTGCGGATTGCCACACTATAGGGAGGTCGGGGGCTTCAGTCTCGAGGGTTAGATTTTCGACATTTAATTTGATGTCAGAGCTCACTATCACAGCGGTTTGCTCAGCCCGCACTATGGTGGAGTCACGCTGTTCACCCATTATCGTGATACCGAACGTCAGCTTGAGCGGTGTAGTATATACACCCTTTGTAAGCAGGATCGTGTCACCTTCGAATGCAGAAAATATAGCTGCCCGTAATGTGGGGTAAGCTTCTTCCTTACCTACACGCATGATCATCGCATTAAGTACTACAGGTACTATGATTAACAGTGTGGACAGTTTCTTCATCCAGCCTCCTTTTTAGCATCTTAAATATCGGAATTTTGGGCATCCCGTCAATTATGGTGCTTGACCTTAAAATAAAAGCGGTTATTTTGGAATAGGAGGTATGATGGAAGATAAGGATAAAAAGTTAAAAGTCTTAGAGGAAGCACTTAAACAAATTGATAAACAATTTGGACGTGGTACCGTTATGCGGTTGGGTGAGAAACGTCCTGTTATAGAAACGGGTGAGGTGATACCCACAGGTTCACTTGCACTCGATGCAGCCCTTGGTATTGGAGGTGTACCACGTGGAAGGGTGATCGAGATATTTGGGCCCGAAGCATGTGGTAAGACTACACTTGCATTACATATAGTAGCGGAGGCACAGAAACGCGGTGGCATAGCTGCATATATTGATGCAGAACATGCACTCGATCCCCAATATGCACGTAATTTGGGTGTAAATGTTGACGACTTATTCATCTCACAACCTGATACTGGTGAGCAGGCGCTTGAAATAGCGGAGACGCTCACACGTAGTGGTGCGGTTGATGTGATAGTGGTGGACTCGGTAGCTGCGTTGGTACCACGTGCTGAGATAGAAGGTGAGATGGGAGATGCACATATAGGGTTGCAGGCACGCCTTATGTCACAGGCATTACGTAAGCTTACCGCCGCTATATCGAAGTCACGTACGTGTGCGTTATTTCTTAACCAGGTAAGATACAAAATAGGGGTAATGTTTGGCACACCAACGACCACACCGGGGGGGTTGGCACTCAAGTTTTATTCCACGGTAAGGATGGAGATGAAGCGATTGGATCAAATCAAGGTAGGTGATAGAATTATTGGCAACAAAGTGAGTGTAAAGATTGTCAAAAACAAGCTTGCACCTCCATTCAAGAAAGCGGAGTTCGACATATATTATGGTAAAGGGATATCACGTGAATCGGAGCTACTTAACCTTGGTGTTGAACATAAGATTATCAAGAAATCGGGCGCCTGGTACGCATATGGTGACCTGCAACTGGGGCAGGGGCGTGAAAATGCTATTAAGTTCTTGATGGAACATCCTGAGCTTGTGCAGGAGCTTGAGCACAAAATAAGATCACTGTTGGGGTTACCAGAGGTCGGATAACCTTTATTAACGTCTGCAGATGATCTAAAGGTTGTCATCACTTAATTAACATGTAATTATGAGAATTAGCTTTTTTGAAGAATTCCCTACGCTTGAAAATCTTACTAAACTTGATATGCTTGGCTACCAAACTACGGTTTATGTAGCGGCATACAGTTATACAGAGTTTGAGCACATACAAGAGTTCATAAAGCCACATGATACAGTGTACTGGATAGTGTTGCGTAAGTTTGAGGGTTACTGGATATCACCGTTGGCAAGCCATTGTGCACTCAGGCGTGCATTAGATGAGATATGGGACAAAGATATAAAGGTGATGCTGGATCTCGAACCTCCATTGGTGGCACCCTGGCGTTATGTAGTGGGATGGAAAGATTTTACCCGAAATAAGGCAATGATACAGCGGTTCATAGATGAAGCTCGCCCGCAGGTGATATTGTGTGAGAAACCAGCTGTCGATGAGCAACTAAGGGCGTTGGGCTTATCTTACGTAGGTGAGGTTGAGTGTATCAAGATGGTTTACACAAGCATAATGCTACGTAAACAGTATCGTGAGACCCTATTACGTAAGGTATGTGAGACAGGGGTTGAGAAATATGGGGTAAGGTTTAAGATTGGGTTAGGTTGTATAGCTAAAGGGGTGACTAAATTGGAGAGGCTACTGTCACCGGAAGCTCTGTATCATGACCTGAAGATAGTATCTGAATGTGGGGTTGATGAAGCGGTGATATATAGGTTGGGTGGGTTAAACGAAGCCTATCTGGATGTGATCAATGAGTTCATTTAGTATCAAGGAGTGACATGGAGTACATACGAG
This sequence comes from Caldifarciminota bacterium, assembly GCA_021158725.1. Classification (GTDB taxonomy): domain Bacteria; phylum Hydrothermota; class UBA3073; order NMUJ01; family NMUJ01; genus NMUJ01. The sequence continues at coordinate 77,232 of JAGGUB010000044.1, forward strand.
TGGTAGCTGCCATAGATGACCATGAAGCAGTTGAAAACATAGCTTATACGTTGGTAAGCAAGCAATTGGCTGCAGGTTAAGGTAACTGTCAACTTTTTATCCCAAATTTACGTCTAACCTATAAGGATGCGAGAGGAATGGGTTCTACGTGCACAGCAGGGTGATAAGAAAGCGTTTGATAGGATAGCAAGAGAATGGTACCCGAAGATACTGAACTATGTGTATAGGGCAACACTCAACATGGAGCTGGCAACTGAGATCACACAGATAACGATGGTACAGTCATATTTCAAGCTACAGCAATTGAGGGAACCACGATACTTTGCCACTTGGATATATAAAATAGCGACTAATTTGATATTCGATCACTTACGTGATAAGCAGCGTGAACCGCTTGCACTCGACGATATTGTTGAACCTTCTTTTACACCGAACTGGGAGACGAAGCTCGCCATCCAGCAAGCGTTAAGCCAGCTATCTGATAAGGAACGTACGGTGGTTGTCATGAAGATCTACGAAAATATGAAGTTCCGTGAGATAGCTGAGGTGCTGGACGAACCTGAAAGTACCATAAAAACCCGTCTATACAATGGGCTTAAAAAGTTGAAGCAAATTTTGGAGGATTGGGGTATGAAGGAGGTATGATGGATTGCGAAACAGTAAAAGAGAAATTAATCGCTTATATATTTGGTGAGTTGCCCGAACCTGTACAACGTGAAGTTCGTGAACACCTGAAAACATGTAAGTCATGCAACGCTGAGTGTAAGTCACTTGTATCGATAGTCAATATGTTACGTGATAACTGGATATCAGCACCCATTAAGAAGGTACGTCATCGTACACGTATATCGGTGGTAAGGTCTATCGGTTATGCGATTGCTGGTGTGTTATTAATTTTGGCGATATTTAACTCAAGGTTCCACTATGATGGCGTAACGCGATCGTGGGAGGTCTCTTTTTCGGTGTTACCACATAGAGCTAACGAACAGTATATACAGGAGGTGTTAGATGCACGTGATGAACGGTTATTGACGGTGTTTGCCGAAATTATTGGCCAACTTGAAGCCCGTTGGGCAGATAATTTTTACACGATGAGCCTTTACCTTGAGAAAGGAGGTGAAAGATGAAAAAGTTAATCCCACCGCTTATTGTTGTCGCAGTGATTGCAGGGTCACTTCATGGTGAGAATAGTAACCCACCATTGTCTAAGCTACATCGTGATATAGAGATATCGGAAGTAATACTTGAGGAAGTGGTACTCGGTACCCATACTGTGGAAGGGTTTCTCGGTAAAGTTGAGGGCTTCTACTTTCCCGAAAAGGGGTTGATATTCGTGGTTAATGTACCGTTGCTGTTGGGTACACCAGCTGAAACCTTGGAGGTACGTGTTAAGGATTTCTTTTGCCATTATCTTATTGCGTTTCCATATCTTGATAGAAATGAACGAATACGTGTAGCATTACGTTACGAATACCCAAGCTTTGAGGGACTGCTCAAGGAAGAGGGAGAGGGTCCTCAGGTGGTGGTCTTCTCTATAAAGAAGGCAGACCTCGACAAGTACAAGTCGGGTAAGTTAAGTGAGAAAGCTTTACGAGCTAAGATCAAGGTAACCGAGATACGTGATCTACCGCGTGACGTCCGTGTGATGGGTGCTATACTCAAGGAGACGATAGATTCACCTGAAAGCATGGCATTGTATTTACCGGATGATGGTGCATACTTCCTCTATTACGGTAGGGGTATACGGCATGTATTGGAATCATTGAAATCACTAAGAGGGCGTATTGAGCTGAAGGTCAGAAAAGAAGTCGAACATCGCATTAAAGCCAAAGAACGTGAGCTGATCGAAACACTTGCATTGTACAGCGGGACGCTTGTCTCACTCAAAGAGCACGATTATGTAAACATTGGTATATCGATGACACGTGAGGGGCCAACTTTTATACTGCAGGCAAAGAAAGGCGATCTGGTTAAGCTCAGCCAGAAAGAGCTTACACCTGAAGAGTTCAGCAAGCGGATTCGTCACCTACGCTATTGATATTAACCGAGGGGTACAACCCCTCGGTACCTTCGTGGTTACTCACGTAGCTTCTGGAGTATCACTTCGATCGCTTTCTCCAGTTGTGGATCGTATCCTTTGGTAAGTAGGTCAGGTCTATCATCTACAGGTATATCAGGGGTGACACCTTCGTTTTCTATAACCCAGTTACCCTTTAAGTCACGGAACCTCCCCACCGGTACCGTTATGTAGCCACCATCCATAAGCTGCCACCCCCAGCATCCGATAAGTCCACCCCAAGTACGGTTACCAATAAGTGGGCCAAGCCCCAGCTCCCTGAAGTAGTATGGGAACATATCGCCACCTGATCCTGCATATTCGTTAATAATGCATACGAGTTTGCCATGAAATTTAACAAAAGGATCGATACTTGGCTGCCCCACACGTGAGACGAACTCACCCAACGGCCTACGTTGTAGGTAATCCATAAACATAGCGGGTGACCACCCACCACCATTGTAACGTACGTCGATTATTAAACCCTCCTTGTTGGATTGTGCAAAGAAATACTTGCCAAACTCCTTCAACCCCCACGTAGCGGTGTTCGGCACATGTATGTAACCTACACGTCCGTTGGTGGCAGTTTCTACCTTGTGGCGGTTGGTCTCCACCCAGTCAAGGTATCGTAGCTCCAGCTCATTACCTAAGCTGATGGGCTTGACTACCACCGTACGTGTGCCCTTTACGATGGGTTTGTCGTTGACCTCAAGCCTCACCTGTTTATCTACGGTGTTTTCAAAATATTTGTAGGGGTTATCCGGATATCGGACGAGCTGACCCTCAACTTTTATGAGATATTCGCCTTCCTTCACCATTACACCAGGTTCTGTGAGTGGTGCACGTCGCTTTTCTTGCCAGTTTTCTCCCTTGTAGATTTTCTTAAACTTATAGAACCCAGTGGTGGGGTCGAGTTCGAAATCCACACCTAATAAGCCAACCTTTACCTCCTTCTGTGGTAGCTTGCCACCCCATACATACGTGTGTGAGGCACCCAACTCACGTAACATACCCGCTATTAAGTAATTCAAGTCGTACCTATCAGCTGCATAAGGTAAGAATTTGCTGTAAATCTCATACAAGCCGTGCCAATCCACGCCGTGCATGTTGGTATCGTAGAAGAAATCGCGTTCCAACCGCCACGCTTCGTGTAACATTTGACACCATTCCTGGCGGGGATCGACCTTTAGCCTCAGCTTGTCAGTTTTGAGCTTACCATCACCGACACTATACTGAGTATCGTTCACCTCGATGATACCGAATGTATTATCAGCTTTATACAGTACATACTTACCGTCTTCTGATACCCTATACCCATCTATACCTTCAATCAATACATGGTCTTTCTGGTTTTCGATATCATACACGTGTAAATTGTATTTATGCTTCCTGGATGTAAAATCCGTACGCTCTAAGTAGAATATTTTATTTTCGGTAGCTGCCAAACCTGAGTAATTGCCAGCAGGTATCGGTACAGCTACTACACGTTGTGATATACCTTCGGGATCGATTTCTATATTTTCAGGTGGCTTCTTTTCGGGTTCCTCGGGTTCTTCTTTCTCTTCTTCGGGTATCTCTTCGTCACTCTTGGGTAGGAATGGTGATGGTATGTCTGCCTGTAATGTGATCAAACATATGTTCTGAGTAGCAGGGTAAACTCGGAGCTCACCGAAATCACCACGTGCGGGGGTAAACGTTCTCGATGAGATAAAATAAAGGTACTTACCGGAGGGATCAAAACATACCTCATCGTCATCGTATAGATCTGTGGTTATCTTATAAGATTCTTTAGTTTCCACCGAATAAAGGTAAACCGATCCGTACCAGTTATCGTTCTGCTTGATGTAGGCGAGCCACCGACTATCGGGTGACCAGCAATAACTCCATATGTAATCGACTGCTGAGGTATCAACTAACACTGGTTTTTTATTATCGATATCCACATAGAATAACCTCAACTTGCTATCCGAATATAGCAGTTTCTTGCTGTCAGGTGACCACACCAATGGCCAACGGTAACATTCACCATCATAGGTGATACGGGTTGCGTCACCGGTGCCATCAGCTTTACGTATGTATATTTCGTATTCACCGGACTCATCCGATAGATACGCTATCCATTCACCATCGGGTGACCATACCGCATAGCGTTCACGTGTACCAGCTGTACAGGTGATATTACGTACTGGGCCTTTCTCTTTGGGTACAGTGAATATATCACCACGTGCAACCAACACGGCACGTTTGGCGTGTGGTGATATATCGAACCAATCCACAAGGGTTGAAACATCCTCGTATCTTGGACGTACAAACTTGTAGTCATCCGGTACCTTGATCTTCAATCTATGGTATCTTTCGGTTGTGAGATCCAACACCCATAATGTGCCACCACATTGGTAGACGATTTTTGAGCCACCTAAACTTGGCAACTCGACATCGAAATCCTGATGATCGGTTACCTTACGTATAACCCCGGTGTTGGTATCATAACAGTAAATGTTGAGCTTACCATCTCTATCAGACAAAAAGTATATCTTATCTTTGTACCAAAGTGGACATATGTCGGTACCCTCCCAATCCGTTACCCTATAGGCTGTATCGCGGTCAAAATCGTATATCCATACGTCGGGTACCTGGCCACCACGATAGTTGCGCCACCCCAATCGCGCAGGACGACGGTTGAAAGCTACCTTATTACCATCGGGTGAAAAGCTTGCCCAATAGACTACGGGTAGGGGTAGCTCCTCCGGTAGACCGCCCTCCAGCGATACCCTATACAGGCGTGGTTGACACCAATGTGTACGCCGTGATATGAATAGCACATGGTTGCCATCGTGTGTCCACCCTATTACCCTATCGGAAGCTGGATGGTACGTCAACCGCAACGGAGGGCCACCATCTACAGGTATCACGTATACATCGAAGTTATCTGCATCGTAATGACCACTAAACGCTACGAACCTACCATCGGGTGAAAACTTGGGGTTGGATTCGAACCCCTCATCTGAGGTCAATCTCCTGGCAATACCACCGGTATCGGGTACCAACCACAGATCGCCACCGTATTCGAAGACAATAGTATGGTTACAAATATCGGGAGCTGATAGCAATAGTGTACTATCTCCATATGGGCTACTTACTAAGAGAAGTGGGAACACCAGTAGCCAGCTCATGGTACCTCCTTTACTAAAATTTACGACAAATCGTGGTTGCCAATAGTGAGCTACTCGTAACGTAGGGCCTCGACTGGATCCATGCATGCAGCTTTACGTGCGGGGTACATGCCAAAGAATATACCCACAGTGACTGCAAACATAAACGCAAGCAAGACAGAGCTGAACGTAACCACCGATTGGCCACCACCCCATAACCGAGGTGGCCCAAACATACCTGCACCTACCATCAAATTGCCAATCGTATTAGCGAATAGTGTACCCAACAATATACCTATTATGCCACCCGTAACCGATAGCATGGTTGATTCTATCAGAAACTGTATCATGATATCACGTCGACGTGCACCCACCGCTTTACGTAAACCTATCTCACGTGTACGTTCGGTTACTGAGACCAACATTATGTTCATTATACCGATACCGCCAACAATTAGCGATATAGCTGCTATACCTGCAAGCATTATTTTGAACGTACCAACAGTTTTCTCGATGGTTTGACGAAACTCTTCCTGGCTGCGGATGGCGAAATCCTCAACCTTGTTGTGTCTATCAAGTAACAATTGACGTACCTGCTGGCTGGCAGTGTCTGCCAGATTGGGTTTGGATTGCACCAATATCATCTGTACCCTATCGTCACCTGTGAACCGTTTCTGCATCGTAAGTATGGGGACGAAAATCTGGTCGTCAAACCTTAGCCACCCAAATGCTCCCTTTTCCTGCATCACACCAACAACTGTGAAACGCTCACCTTCTAACTTGATCTCTTTACCTATGGGGTCTTCGTCACCAAATAGTTCCTTCTTGACATTCTTGCCAAGTACACAGATTTTGGCCCAACTCTCGAGATCGTCTTCGTTGATGAACCTACCATATTCTGGCCAATGGTTACGTATCATCTGATATTCTGGGGTGGTACCTATAACCTCAGCCTCGTATTCGTTATCAAGGTACCGGGCAACCACATTACGTCGTATTTCGGGTGCTACATAGTCGACAGCTGTACATTTAGCCTTGATAGCTATGGCATCTGCATAGGTGAGCCCTCTGGATCTGCCACGCCACTCGAGTGCCTCCTCTTTGGTCCTTGGTGGCATATTGAATACCATGACTACATTGGCACCAAGTTTCTCGATCTCTGTTGTTATGTGGCGTTTGGCACCTTCACCGACACCGAGCATACCGATGACAGCGGCTACACCTATCACGATACCAAGCACCGTAAGCAATGACCGTAACCTGTTGTGTAGTATTGCACGATAGCCGGAAACCAACCCCGTAAGTAAGCTACCCAGGAAGCTGCTGTTTTTGGGATGGCTAACAGGTTTGTTATTCCCTACATATATTTTATGTGAACGTAATCGCTCATCTTTCTCTATTTTGCCATCCCTTATGTGTAGCACCCTATCTGCGTAGCTGGCAACTTCAGGATCGTGTGTCACAACGATTACGGTTTTACCTTGCTCATGTAAGGATTTGAATGTTGACATTACCTCTCTACCGGATTGTGAGTCCAAGTTACCAGTGGGCTCATCGGCTAACAGTATCTCGGGATCGTTCACCAACGCACGTGCGATAGCTACCCGTTGTTGTTCACCACCTGAGAGTTCATTTGGATAATGGTATGTACGTGCTTTCAAACCTACCGCTTCAAGTGCAAGCCTTGCACGTGACTTACGTTCGTCACCACTTACACCTGAGTATAGCATGGGGAGTTCGACATTATCGAGTGCAGTCATCCTCGGTAGTAAATTGAACAACTGGAAAACGAACCCTATACGTTGGTTACGGATGAGGGCCAGCTCGTTATCATCAAGGGTATTCACCAACCGTCCATCAAGATAATACTCGCCGGATGTGGGACGTGCCAAACATCCCAATATATGCATGAGTGTGGTCTTACCTGAACCTGAAGGCCCCATTATCGAAACGAACTCACCACGTTCGATATCAAACGATACCTCACGTAGGGCTATAACCTCAAGCTTACCGATACGATAGATTTTGGTTACCTTGTTCACATGGATGAGTGGCTTCTTCATCTACGTATACCACGTGATGATGGTCTCCTGTATTGGCCCAATGACGTTGGTAACCCTATCATTGGTTGCAGGAGCACTGTATCGCCTTCGGATAGACCATGTTTGATCTCAACGTTAACGTCATCCTCCAACCCTGTAACTACTGGTTGTAGATGTGGTGTACCATGGTGTAGCACTTTTACGAATTTGTGGCCATCACGTTCGATGATAGCAGTTTTAGGTACCAGCAACACGTTATGAGCTTCACCTACGATTATATCGATATCGGCTGTCATACCGGGTTTGATTAGCGAATCTGCATCAAGTATATCAACCTCTACAGGATATACGACGATGTTCTGTTCGACTGTACCGGTGGGTGATATCTTTCTTACTTTTCCATGGTAGACTTTACCACGTATGGCATCGAACCCAATCCGTACAGGGTGGCCAACCTTCACTTTAGCTACGTCTATTTCGTTGAGCTTGGCCTTAACTATCATCTTACTCAAATCCGCTATAGTCATAAGTACGGTACCGCCACCATACGTGCGTGTACCAGAGGTGATCATCTCACCTTCTTCGACGTTTAGATTTATTACGACACCGGATACAGGTGACTTGATCGCTATCAAAGTAACTTCGTTAGCTGTAAGTTCTTCTGGGTTGATATCAGCACCACCAAGTAATAGCTTAAGCTGACGTTTGGCTAACTCATAGTTGATTTTACAATCTTCATAGAGTTTTTCAGCATCCTCAACCTCCTTTTTGGCGATGAAGCCTTTCTCGAACAGCGTACGCTTGCGCTCCAGATCGCGGTGTGCGGATTCGAGTTCCAGCTTCGTACGTTGTAGGGTAGCCCATGCGGTGGCTACCTGTTGTGATTGTGTAGCTTCCAGTTGTATGATTGCGAGTGTATCACCGGGCTCCACTACGGTACCTTCATCTACAAGTAGGGATTTGATCTCACCGGCGAAATCGGACTTGATGTTGACCATGGTTAGTGGTTCAACCCTACCGCTTTCTGTTACTTTAAGGATGATAGAGCCACGTTTAGCGATGGCTTGGGATAATTTTAATTTATCCATCGCGGTGTCATGATGACGTGCTTTCCACAGTACCAAGCCCACAACTATTACCACGATTGCGGCAATCACTGCAAACAGCCTATTGCGCATTAATCCTCCAGCTTATAAGGTAATTGTCCCATAGCAACTGCCAACCTGGACTTAGCAATAAGATAATCATATATTGCATTCGTATAGCTTAGCTTGCTATCAAGTAGCGTAATACTGGCATCTATGACCTCAGTTATGGGTGCGATACCTGCTCTGTAGCGACCAAGTGCTATGTCGTAGCTTAGCTGTGCGGCTTTAAGTTGCTTGCGGGTGAGCTCGATCTTCTTCAACCCCGTCACCATATCCACGTATGCGAGTTGTACCTCAAGTATAGCGGAACGTTTCAGTTTATCGTACTCTAAGCGTGAGTTGTCAAGATAAAGGGAGGCCATCTTTATGGCATGCCAGGTTTTACCGGCATCAAATATTGGGAAACTCAACCCCAGGGATATGGACCAATCACTATATCTGTTGAGATTGGTACGGGTTACTGGTATACCATCGAATACGAATCTATCTGCGGTAAGATGATAACTACCTGTGATTGTTAAGTAGGGCAACCTTTCCAACCATGCAAGTTTTAGGTTATAAACGTTACTCATGATATCAGATTGCGCCCTGAGCAGGTCAGGACGTTCCTTTAGTGCAATAGCAATACAAGAGTCTATGCTGGGTGGCTGTTCCTCTATGGATTCAACCTGTTTGATCTTTATTGGGTAATCCAGATCTATACCTAAAGCATCGTTTAACTCCATACGGGCGAGTTCAAGCTGCCCTTTGGCTTGGGTGAGGTCAACCTCAGCACGTGTAACTTCTACCTCAGCCTTCAATACATCGGATTTGGGTGCAAGCCCAAGCTCAAACCTTGTGCGGGCAAGTTCAAGCTGCTGCTTCTTTTGGGTGAGATTCTCCTCGTACAGTTTGAGCATAGCCTGTGACTTAAGTAAGTTAAAATACTTACGTATGAGGTTAAGTATGACTGTTTGCTCGGTATTGCGATAGATTTGTCGCTGTATAGCGAGTGAATTGCGTGCTTGGGCAATATTTATCAGGTTCCTGCCACTATTGAATGGTGTGAGTGTGGCGTTGATACCCAGATTGTAATGGTTGGGTGTCCACTCCAGCCTGTTATATACATTGTTGAGGTCGTAGCTACCCGATAGCTGTATGGTGGGTGCAATGGCTGTTTTCATATCCTGTAGGTTAAGCTCCGCCACACGTAGGTTGTTACGTGCTATACGTAGGTCGGGTGAATTATTTAGCGCTATTTCGATACATTCCGTAAGTGTGAGCGTATCGTTTAGGGTAGAATCCGCACGTAATGGGTAGCTATAAAGCAATAGTATACAGATCGATACACTTGCCCATCCTCTGCGTACGATATGATTCCACATGTTACCTCCTTATACTCAAAAATAAGACGTAATTTAATTTAAAAAGTTGTATCTTTTCGTGACACGTTACATGGTGAGCTCACGTGACGATATCCCTCAATAGACTTGCTGCTTCTTCTGGTGGTATCGGATTTATGTATATACCGGAACCGAGTTCAAACCCAGCCGGGCCAGCTGTACGTACAAGTATTTCAATATACCAGTGGAGATGTTCAACGTTCTCCTGACCTACGGGTGCGGTTTTGATTATCAAATTATAGGATGGTTGATGCATAAGCTTATGTAACTTACGGAATGTTGTGGATATAGCGGTAGCAAGTGCGGGTAGCTCATCATCACGCAAATCGAACCCTGCATGATGACGTAGCGGTACTATCCATGTCTCAAATGGCATACGTGCAGCAAATGGTTCTAACACAACGAAATGTTCGTTACACAAGATTATGCGGGTGCCAAGGTCGAGCTCGTGTTTGATATAATCACACACTACGCAGGTGCCAAATGCATCACAGTAGCGACGCGCTTCGTAGAAGCTGTTTCTCAATCCAGCAGGTACGATTGGTGTTGCTATTATCTGTGAATGTGGATGCAATAACGATGTACCTGCTAACGGGCCATAGTTACGAAATATTGTGACAAGGTCGATCTTTGGGTGTAATTTGGTCAACTCCCGATATCGTACAAGATATGCAGTTAATATGTTCTCTATCTCATGTAACGAATAGGTTGCCAGTGTCTTGTTATGCTTGCGTGATTCGATTACCACTTCAGCGATACCATAACCTGATATTGAGACAAAATTACCGTCTATCCGTCGGTGAGGTGTACCAGCTTCGCTGCATGGTGCGTATTTATTGGGTACCACACGTAGGACCCACTTACCAGCTTCTTTTAGCTCATAAATTGTGTGCTCATGTTCGCTTACACCACCAGGACAGAACGGGCAGTTTGGATCGTATTCTTTTAACTCAGGCAACGTGAAGGTGAGACTAACCTCATGTGGTCTACCCCTGCGTTCAGGTGCGATAATCACCCACTCACGTGTGACTACATTTTGACGATATTCTGACATTATTCAAGCTTACCGTCACATACCTTGATACATACCCCACAGATGTATTGCCCGATACCTCGTATACCGGCAAACTTTTTAAGCTGTGCTAAACATCTATCTTTGTCCCAACCTTTCTCACTCAGTGCACCTGCTGGACACGCATCTATACATTTACGGCAGGTGCCACAACTGCCATCAACCGGTATGTCGGTTTTGAGAGGTAGGTTAGTCAATATCGTTGCATAGCGTACCTGTGCACCAAACTTGGGGTTAACTAACAGGCCTGACTTACCTATCCAACCATGGCCTGCAAGGTATGCAACCTGTTTATGTGATATGTGGCCAACTTGTGCTTCCCAGTCCACGGTTTGGCTTGCTGGAATGGCAAGTGCGTCACCTCCCAGCTGCTGTATCAATGTGACTAACCGCTCTGCAGTTTGGTCGAGTATCCAGTTGACAGTTTTGTAATGATGTTTGTAGATTAGTGTAGGCTTATCTTTTATTGTCGCCAGCACACGCGGTGATAACCTATATCCGATAGATATACCATATGGTAAATCCCTTATCGCTGTACGTATCTCAGGGTGGGGGTTAAGTTCTACACCGGTGAGGTTCGCTACACCGAACAAGGTCATACCATGTTTGAGTGCTTCAGCTTTTAGTAACTCGTAATTCTTCTCTTTATCCATCAGCTTGCGGGTTGGTCGATCTTTCCTTACTCTGTAGGAAATAATAGACCTCTTCTATCGAATGTGTGACCTTAACCTTAGGTAGTGAACGCCAAAATTTCTTACCATACGGGCGTGCCATTATACGGGTATCAAGTATAGCTACCACACCGTAGTCGGATTCACGACGTATGAGACGACCTACCCCTTGACGTAGCTTCATTATCGCCTGTGGTAGCTGGTACTTCCAGAACGGGTTATCACCTTGGGATTGGAGCAGCTCAATCTTTGCTTGTACAATGGGTGAATCTGGTACCTTAAACGGTAACCGCGTTATGATCAACATAACGAGTGATGGCCCAGGTAGGTCGATACCTTGCCAGTATGTATCAGCACCGAACAACACACCACCAAGCTCTTGCATGCTGGTGAGCAACCCGGTACGACTTCTGTCACCCTGTTTCATGAGCGTTTGCTGTAGGGTAGCGGGTAACCTCGATAACGTGAGCGAATAGACCTTATCCATGGTGTCAAGATTGGTAAATAACACGAGTGCTTTGCCATGTGATAGCTTGATGAGTTTGGTCACCTCATTCGCAACAAATTCCAGATAACCGGGTTGGTCGGGTTCAACCCCGTATTTTGGTACATATACGAGCATATTGTGGTAGTAATCAAACGGCGATGGTAGGACAAGGTCGACTGTATTGTCAAGCCCTACGGTGGATTTCCAGTATCCAAGGTTATTGTCGACTGCAAGTGTAGCTGATGTGAATATTATCGGGATATCACGTTGCCACAATGACTCACGTAAGTGCGGTGCTATATCCAGAGGTGCGGTGTGTAGTTCAACCTTCACACCATCACGTCTCGTCGATGAACGTACCTCAACCCAATACACGGTTGCGGTGAGGGTTTGCTCCATGAAGCAAGACAGTTCATAGCGCCAGCTATCGAACCGCATTATATAGCGGGATTTGAGTTCATGCTCCTCAGGGGTGTTGACTTGTAGCTCCTTCAATGCATTGATGAGCTCATCGAGTGTATCCAACAGCATTGTACCCATTCTAAGTGGTGCTGTCACCCTATGTGTACCGTAGCCAAATGAAGTTGCTATTTCATGGAATAGCTGTGTGTTGGTGGATTCGACTTTCGTAACTATGGGGACGAGCTCATGATACGGTAGGTCGCGTATCAATAACCTCAAATTATAGGGTAGCTGAAAATTAGTGAGCCTTATACCGAAGTACTCGACCGCTACAGATTCAAGGTTATGCGCTTCGTCGATCACCAGCACATCGTAATGTGGTAGAAGTGCACCCCCTATTTTTAGGTCAGCAAACAGCAAATGATGGTTCAATATAATGAGATTACTCTGACGCCAAACACGTTTGGCACGTTCGTAGTAACACATATCGCGAAACTTGCACTTTTTGCCTGCACATAGCTCAGGTATTTTGGCGATCTCGTCAAAATATGTAGCTTCAAGTTTGGTGGCGATAGACTCAAACTCCTCACGTAATCCCGTATCTGTGGTGGCTATCCATTTACTGAGCTTTTCATATATTCTCGGTGGTAATTCGCCAGCTGATAGTTTGTTCCAACGTCTTAGACATAGATAGTTATTAGCACCCACTGCAAGGCTTACTGTGAAGTCACCCAACACACGTTTGACCCAGGGTATATCATGATGTAGTATCTGATGTTGAAGTGTTTTGGTAAATGTTGCGATGACACCTACTTTGCCATTATCGAGTACCCAGTTCACAACGGGTAGCAGGTACGCGAACGTCTTACCTATGCCGGTGCCAGCTTCGATGACGAGTTTGGATGATGTCTCCAAAGCACTCTCTATGTGGTCGGCCAGCTCGAGTTGTCCCATCCGCTCCTTGTAGTTCGGGAATATGTGAGATAGCTTGGCGAACAGCTCACGTACGGTGGGTGAGATTAGCGCCACCTCAGTATGCGGCCGATACGATGCCATCGTATTTTTTTCCAAAATATGTATGCGGGTAGGTCGGGTCGCCATGATAGCCAAATGATTAGCGGCCTACCTAAGAGATACCGTACGGGTAATGGGCCCCAAAAGCGTGAATCGTATGAGTTGTCACGGTTATCACCCATCACAAATATGCAACCCTTTGGCACAACGACAGGGCCAAAGTTGTCCCTCACCCCTATGTAACGCTTGAAATCACCGTGTTCCCAATGTTCCTGGTAGTTAGGTATTCTAAATGGTGGGTATACGATGGGATCGTTGAATTTAACATAGGGCTCATCCAGCAGTTTACCGTTTAGGTAGACCTTTTTGTCACGTATCTCGATGGTGTCACCCTCTACCGCTATGCAGCGTTTGACTATATTGCGACGCTCAAACGGTGACCTGAATATTACGATTTGGCCACGTTGGGGTTTGGGTTGCCACCAAGGTGTTATACAAGTGAGTACAAATGGTAACTTCACTCCATAATCGAACTTAGTGGCAAACAGGAAATCGCCTACAAGTAGGGTGTCCTCCATTGACGGCGATGGTATGCGATAAGGTTCGATGATGAAAAACCGTATCACCAACACTATCAAGATGGGTGGACCCCAATCTTTCAGAATTTTCTTGAACCTCTGCATTGATGGAGTTTAAAATAATTGAAATATAATGGGGTCAATCACAATTATTCAGAATTAGGACCCAGGATTTAATATTTCCACTGAGGGGCCCTGGCAGCGACCTACTCTCCCACCGGGTTGCCCCGGCAGTACCATCGGCCCTGGAGGGCTTAACTTCCGTGTTCGGCATGGGAACGGGTGTTTCACCTCCGGCATAGCCACCAGAGCCCCATATAAAGATAATCACTGTCGATAAACGTCAACCCATATGTGCAAGCGGTGGATGCAAGTATAGGGGTTCGAGCTTCTTTATATCGTCGAGCGTACCACGTTCGTATTTTAGCTTACCTAACCATGCGATGGTTGCACCTCTTGGTGCGATAGGGTTGGGTGTTATGAAATGTGCACGGTTGCCCATAAGGTTTGTAAGCTCCCCCCTATAAATGGTGGCACCATCACCCACGAATATGTACTCACCGGATTTGATACGGTTGAGGAAATCCTTCACCTTATCGACTTCATACCTTGTAATGCGTTCACCATCCTGGTATATTGCATAGAATACATCGCCACGTTTGCCATCAACTATGGGTACGATGGGGTACTTGGCGAGTTGCACCTCCATAGCCAGTCCATCAAGCGACCCTATCCCCACAATTGGTTTATTGAGTGCAAATGCCAATCCTTTAACTGTTGCCACCCCTATACGTAGGCCAGTGAATGCGCCTGGACCCAATCCCACTGCGAACAGGTCAATTTCCTTTATTTTAACGTCTGCATCCTCCATCAACCTATGTATTGCGATTATTAATTTCTCGGAATAGAACTGCCCGAAATCCACGTAATGGTCGAACACAACATGATCACCATCTATGAGGCCAACCGATACTTGGGTTGATGATGTATCTACACCGAGCACTTTACGGGCTTCCATTTTGCGTCTATATTCGATGTATTAACCGTAGATAGGGTTGGAAATATCCACGAAACCCCAATCTCTTTGCCAGCTCCAACGCCTTATCGTACTCCCACGATGTTATGGGACGCGATAGCTCACGATATTCATCTGCCCTGTAGGAGGGATAGTACTGACTCATGAGGCTAAGATATAAATTGGGTGATAGCTCGTGTAGAAACTTGAGCACCTTTTCAGTGTTACTTATATCGTTGGGTAACACCAGGTGTCGTACCATCAACCCACGTACCGCTATACCGTCTTTTAAGATGAGGTCACCTACCTGGCGGTGCATCTCACGTAGTGCAGCTTGGTTAACATCCACGTAGTTGGTAACCTTGGAATATTTCAACCCTTTGTCATTATCCCCATACTTTGCATCCGGCATGTATATGTCGACGATACCGTCCATAAGCTTGAGTGTTTCAATGCTATCGTATCCGCCTGTGTTATAAACTATCGGTATACGTAAGCCACGTTTGACTGCCCTCCACGTAGCTGCTATGATCTGTGGTACAAAATGTGTAGGTGTGACAAGGTTGATATTATGTGCCCCTTTATTCTGGAGATAGAGGAAGCAGTCTGTTAACCCATCTATTGTAACACTATCTCCCATACCGAGTTGGCTAATCGTATAGTTTTGACAATATTGGCAATGCATACTGCAGTTTGTAAAAAATACGGTACCCGATCCTTTACGTCCGCTGATGGGTGGTTCCTCACCAAAATGTAGGTGATAACTCGATATCACTACTCGCCAATCGCTACGACATTCGCCTTTAGCACCTTTGATGCGGTTCACACCACATCTGTGGCCACACAGTATGCACGATTTGAGTATTTCATATCCACTATCAATCTTATCGCGCCACTCGCTATCCGTAAGGTTGAGATACACAGGGTATGCTATCCTTTCTCTTCCTCCTTCGCCTTCTCCCATATAGCCTCCATCTCGTCCAGTGTCATGTTGGGATTATCCTTAAGCTTATCGAGCACTTTCTGGAACCTTCTCCTGAACTTGTAGACAGCAGATTTGAGTGTAGTTTCGGGGTCTAACCCAAGGAAGTTACCAAGATGTGCTACCGCAAATAGTAGGTCACCATACTCCTCGCGTTGCTTATCAGCGCTCGCATGCTGTAACTCTTCTAATTCCTCTTTTATCTTTTCTATCACACCCTCTATGGTGTGCCAATCGAACCCTTTCTTTGACGCCTTACGTTGTACGAATGCAGCCAACGCTAATGCTGGTAAGTCGGGTAACTCCTCCAAGAACGGTTTGCCTTTTACACGTTCCCATAGTTTCAACACCTGCTGAGCGGTGGCGGCTTTCTCATCACCAAATATATGTGGATGTCGGTGTATGAGTTTAGCCTGTAGACGTTTGATGAGCTCCACTATATCTATGTCAGCTGCAAGTGCTGTCATCACCACTAACAATAGTATGTCGCCGAGCTCCTCCTCCATTTTGTCCTTATCGCCGAGGCTACCCCAGAGTTCGTAGACTTCTTCAAAGAATAGTGGTGTTAAGGTGGATGGTGTTTGCTTGCTGTCCCATGGACATTCTCTGCGTAACCGTTTAACGATATCGATAAGCTTGTCGAATTCCTGCATGTGTCAAAAATATCCAATTTATACTATTGACAAGCATCATTATCTCGTATTTTTAAACAATGCGTGTAGTTATAAGGTTGGCGTGCGATGAGTGTGGTAGACGTAATTACACGACAACGAAACGTAAGGATAAGCGTGACAAACTCGTGCTACGGAAGTACTGTCCGTTTTGCAGGAAACATACAATACATAAAGAGGTCAAACGATAATTGGGCCCGTAGCTCAACAGGCAGAGCACCGGACTCCAAATCCGGGGGCTGGGGGTTCAAGTCCTCCCGGGCCTGCTTGTTTTTATGATGTGGCGTAAAGTAAAACAGTTTATACAGGAATCAGCCGAGGAGCTACGTAAAATGACATGGTCACCATGGCAGGAGCTATGGGCGACTACTTGGATTGTAATATTTTTTGTCTTAATCGTGGGTATATACCTGGTTTTTGTGGATCGCATCTTCGCCCTGTTTATTACCCGATTAGTGAGGTAACATGAAACGCTGGTATCTCGTACGTGTACGTTCGGGTGCCGAAAAACGTATAGCTAAGATTATTCAAGAAGAGGCTGCAGCACGTAATCTTACGGATAAGATTGAAACTATTTTCATACCACATCGTATTGTAACTGTATTTACTGACAAAGGTAAGAGTCAAACCAGTAAGAAGCTATTCCCTGGCTATGTAGCCCTGTACATGGAGTTGGACGATAAAGTGCGTGAGATGTTGAACTCAATTCGTGGCATCCTCTATACACCAGGTAGAGGGCGTGAACCTTATCCATTGAGTGACGAAGAAGCTAAACGGTTGTTGGAATTTAAGAAGGCTGAAGAGGAACGTGTTGTTGAGGTACCATTCCAAAGAGGTGATACCTTAAGGATTGTAGATGGACCGTTTGTCGATTTCACTGGTGTGGTGGAGGAGGTTTACCCGGAAAAGGGGAGAGTTAAATTACTTGTCACAATACTTGGTAGGCAAACACCGGTGGAGTTGAGCTTCCACCAGGTTGAACCCTTATAAGGAGGTATAGATGGCACGTAGGAAGAAAGTTATCGCTAAAGTTAAACTTTACCTGAAAGCGGGTGAAGCTACACCGGGACCACCGGTAGGTACTACGCTTGGTACGTATGGTATAAATCTTGGTAAGTTCGTGCAGGAATACAATGCGAAGACAAGGGAGCAGGCAGGTAACATCATCCCTGTAATCGTCACGATATACGAGGATAAAAGCTTTGAACTCGAATTTCGTAAACCACCGACCTCGTTCCTTTTGAAGAAGGCTGCCAACATTGTCAAAGGGGCGGCTCAACCTGGACGTGAGACGGTGGCCAAAATTCCTTACGAGAAGGTGGTCGAGATTGCCAAGTATAAGTTGGATGAACTTAACACTGACGACCTTGATAAAGCTGTGAAGATTGTGATAGGTACCGCACGTTCAATGGGTATAGAAGTGGAGGAAAGATGAAGCGTTCCAAACGTATGCGTGCTATACTGGAGAAGGTTGACACTACGAAAGAGTACTCACTACGTGAGGCGATCAAGATACTGAAAGAAGTGGCATGCGCCAAGTTTGACGAAACTGTGGAGGTTGCCTTTCATATGGGGGTGGATCCGAGACGTTCTGATCAAATGGTACGCGGTAGTGTGGTACTACCCCATGGTACGGGTAAGACCAAACGTGTGCTGGTATTGACCAAAAGTGCGGTCGATGAAGCTAAACAAGCAGGTGCTGACTATGTGGGGAGTGATGAATACATCGAGAAGATCCAGAAGGGGTGGCTCGAATTCGATGCAGTTGTGGCTACGCCTGAAGTTATGAAAGATGTAGCTAAACTGGGTAGGATACTGGGGCCGAGGGGGTTGATGCCAAGCCCTAAAACCGGTACGGTTACCAATCAGCCAGCTGAGGTTATACGGGAGCTCAAAAAGGGGAGGGTAGACTTTAAGCTCAGCCGTACTGGTGATATACATGTACCTGTGGGTAAGATATCCTTCACGGAAGATGCACTTTACGAAAATATTCTCGAATTGGTGCAAGCACTACTTGATGCAAAGCCTGCTGGTGCGAAAGGGACCTACATACAATCGATGCATATATCGTCGACTATGGGGCCAGGCCTTAAGATCAACCTACGTGAGTTGTTCAACGAACTACAAGCCAGGAGGTGATATGCTCAAAAAGGATAAACCAAGGGTGGTGGACGAGCTTGCTAATCTCATCAAGGATGCCCCCGGTATATATCTTACGGATTTCTCAGGGCTCAATGTAAGTGAGATGCAAATTTTACGTAAACGGTTACGCGAAAAGGGTATTACCTTCAAGGTAGTAAGGAATCGTCTGCTACAGCGGGCATCTGAGATGGTCAATAAGTCCGAACTTGTAGAGAAATTAGTAGGCCCAACTGCGATATGTCTAAACTACGACGATCCGTATGTCATACCGAAGGTGTTGATGGAATTCATCAACGAATTTAAGAAGCTCAAAATCAAGGCTGCATGGGTTGAGGGTGAGTTGCTCAATGAGGACGAGATACAAGCACTTGCTAAGTTACCATCCAGAGATGAATTGCTGGCAAAAGCTGTAAACACCGTAGCAGCCCCCATATCACAACTTATGGGTGTATTGCAAAACCTTCTGCAGACGTTGGTGGCTACGCTTGATGCCATCAAGAGTAAACAGGGGGCTTGATGGCGATGCAGAAGCTACGCCAAAAGATGGTGGCATTTCTATGGTTTGCGGCGGCACTTTTTATTTTATTTATATTTTTGCAATGGGGGTTACACTTTACGTCTACACGTATGTTGACTATGCGTGAGAAGGGCTATATCGCTAAGATTGGTAACACAATGGTGAAGGACGACTATTATAGGAGAATAGTGAACAATATCGCACGTGATACTATGCTTACACCTGAGGAAGTGGAAGCGATTGCGTTTGATAACTTAGTCACAGAGGTTATTGTTGATAACGAGGTACGTAAGAAGGGGTTGATGCCTTCGGATGAAACCATTATCGAGTTGATAAAGAAATATCCGCCACAGGAGTTACGTAATGACTCGAGCTTCCTACGTGAAGACGGTACTTTCGATTACGATAGGTACTGGGAGCTATTGAGTGACCCACGTGCACGCCCATACTTTGAAAATTATGAACGTCTGCTACGATACAACATAACACGACAGCGCTTATTTGCTGAGGTAACCGGCTACGTGCGACCCACCATGCAGGAGTTATGGGAACGCTACCGTGAACGCAAAACACGTATGAAAATACGTGGGGTTAGGTTTGTACCTCAATTTGATATCGATGATACTACGATATACCAATATTACGAAGCACATAAGGAGGAGTTCAAAATATTGGCGAAACCGCGTTTCGAGTGTGTGATGATACCACGTAATACTGAAGAGGGTGAAACCAAAGTTGGCCTCGTGTATTCGCGACTTGATAAAGGTGAACACTGGGTTTCTGTGGTTAGGGATTATGGGCTTACAGTTGATACCATTGCAGGCGATACGATAGCGGGTATACCGCTTACATATGCACTTAAAACCTACAACGAAGGTCATATACTTGCGATAAGTTCAGATGATACTGTCTATTATCTGAGGATCATTTACAACCCATACATGAAGTCCGAACCCGAGTATGAATATTTGACAGTAGAGCAGGCTCGTAACTCGATTACTACGACAATTTATCGACAGCGGTTGGCTGCATATCTGGATTCGATTAAACCTTACTTTGCAAAATATCGAAACAAAAGCAAACTATCACCATGGTTTACTGTAGTTGATACGATATGGGGGATCACTGATAGAAGCTTCTACTATCAAGTACTGGCTATAGATTCTGGTACAGTGGGTAAGGTGGTGCTTGATTCATGTGGCTATCTTGTCAAAGTCATCGATAAAAAGGAACCCACAATAGATGAGTTCCAATCCGATACCACTTTTGTGCATGACTATATCATCCAATATCAACAAGACTTCTATAATGCATGGGTTGAAAACCTCAAACATCATACCAAAATAGAGGATTACAGGTTTTACGTCCGATAGTAAGTGCTATCTACATAGATGATACTTCATAGATACATCCTTAAGGAGGAGCTACCTCCCTTTTTGCTCGGTATAGGTGTACTTACAGTGATACTGTTGATGAACCAGTTCTTCCTCATGGTATGGGATATCATCGGTAAGGGGGTGAAACCTATCCAAATAGCACGTGTATTACTTTATTCACTGCCATTTATATTTGTGTTCACCATACCTATGGGAATATTTATTGCACACCTTATGGCATTTGGGCGGTTGAATCAGGACTTTGAGCTGCTGGCATTGAAGGGGTGCGGTGTACATCCTATGAAAATATCGATAGTACCGTTTACATTATCGTTAATCGTGACGGGGGGTGTGTTCTACCTAACTAATCATGTGGTACCGGATGCCAACTTCAAGCTACGTAAGCTACTCTATACTATCGCGTACGAGAAGCCCACGTATCGTATAAAGCCACGTGTGATATTTTCAGAGCTACCAGATTATGATCTGTATGTGTTGGAGGTAGAGCATAAAACAGGTCACCTGGAAGGGGTTACGATTTTTGAGAAAGTTTCACCTTATCGTACCATAGTCGCACGTGAGGGGTACCTTTACTCACGTGATTCTATACTTGTACTGCAGTTGATAGATGGTGAAATACATACAGTGGATGAAAATGGCTATCAAAAAGTGAGCTTCCCCAAGTATGTGCTTAGGGTATCGTTAGAGGCAAAAACCAAATATCATGGTGCACATCACCGTACAGATAGCGAGTTATCGCTATCGGGTATTAAGCAACGTATCGTTGAAATAAAGCGTGGTAAAGGATCCACTGAATACAAGCGGTTAAGGATAAATCGGTTAATGGTTGAGTATCACAAGAAATTGGCGCTCGCTTTCTCACCGGTAGTGCTTACGGTGTTGGGGCTCGGTATTGCACTATCATTACGTAAGGTGGGTGCGGGGTTGAGTTTCGGTATCGCACTCCCTTTTTTCATTTTCTACTATGTGTGCTTGGTAGGTGGTGAAACGCTTGGCGATCGTGGTATAATCGCACCATGGTTGAGTATGTGGTTTGCTAATATAACATTAGGGGCGGTGGGGGTATGCCTTTTCATACGGAACTTGTGTAGATGAAAATTACCGACCGCTACATGATCAAAGGGTTCTTGCGTATGTTTGGGTTGAGTCTCGCTGCTATTACGTTCATCTATGTGGTTGTGGATATGTTTGAAAAGATGTCACGTTTTATAGCACTCAAAGTACCGGGGAGCAAGATCTTACTTTACTACCTTTACGAGATACCTGTGGCGGTTACCCGCATAATCGCACCCATAGCGGTGTTGATCGCCGGTATTGCAGCTGTGGGGACACTTTCGCGTAACTTTGAGCTAATCGCATTTAAAGCCAGCGGTATAAGTTTGTACCGATTGTTTGCCCCGCTTATAGGTGTTGGTATCTTGTTGAGTCTATCCATATTTGTGATGGATGAGGAGCTCAGCACACGTGCTGCTTGGCATAAAAGGTTATTAAGTGAACAGATATTTCATCGTCGTTACGAGGATATCAAACGTAAACGCATATATCTGATGAGCGAAGAGGGGCTATTTTTTAAGGTCGATAGATTAATACCTGAGAAACATACGCTGGTACGGCTTACGGTTTATAAGTTTGAAGATGGTCATATTGCTGCAAGGTTGGATGCCAATCGCGCAGAATGGTGCAATAAGTGGTATGTTTACGATGGTAGATTGTACGATTTTGATTCTGAAAAGTTTGTACAGTTTGCAAGCTATCAACCCAACTGGTACGTTACGTTTGGGTCGTTCCTTTTTGAGGCTAAGTTCCTTGAAGAGCTACGTATACCGGAGTTACGCCAGTATATCAATAAGTTACGTGCGGGTGGTGAAGATACGGTTGATGAGGAGGTTGAGCTACACACCCGCATAGCGTTTTCGCTTACGGGGTTCATCGTGTTGCTTATTGCATTGCCTATTGCTGTTAATGTGAGGTTGAGTGGCTTCACATGGGGGTTTGCGTTTGCATTTCTTATGAGCTTCATTTATTGGGGGTTGACCCAAACCGGTAAGGCGCTTGGTAAAGCTGGCCTATTATCACCTGGATTGGCAGCATGGTTGCCCAACCTCGTATTCATGGTGATAGCTGCTATACTGTTGCAGGTGGCACGCAAATAGGTGTATAAGAGACGGTGCTGGGTGTCGGGTTACGTTGAAGTTGACCTGCCCAATTTTTACGTAATATATTTACGATGGGCAAACTGAGAAATATAGGATTGGTAATAAATCCCAAACGTCAGTTGGTGGCTGTGGTGTTGCCAGAGCTTATCGATTGGCTACGTAAGCATGGGTTGCAATTCACATGTTATTTTACGACACAACCAGAAAATACGATGGCTACAATGTGTTCAACTGCTACCGCAGAGGAGTTACATCATACGGATATGGTGATGGCACTCGGTGGTGATGGTACATTACTTACGGCTGCACGACTTGTTGGTGGACGTCACATACCGATATTGGGTATAAATGTGGGAAGTTTGGGGTTTCTCACGGAATTTTCGGTAGATGAAATGTATCCGACTCTCTCTAAGGTGATAAGAGGTGACTTCTACATAGAGGAACGTACAGTATTAGAGGCAGAACATCCAGATAGTGGTAAAATTGTTGGCTTAAATGATATTGTGTTACTACCAAAAGAACCGGGACGGTTGTTGCAGTTCTGGGTATGGGTAGATGATGAGTATCTTGCTAACTTCTCGGCGGATGGGTTTATAATCTCCACACCTACAGGGTCAACCGCGTATGCGCTTGCGGCAGGTGGACCGATTGTTTATCCAACACTACCAGCAATATTGTTTGTACCTATATGTCCACATACGTTGGGTGCAAGACCGTTAGTGCTACCCGATACGGTGAAGATAGTGTTTGAAACCCGCCAACCTGCATTACTCATAGGGGATGGACAGACGAAGTTAAATATTGCACCTGGTGAACATATTGTGGCACAAAAAGCGGACTACACTATACAGCTTGTTAAGATACATGGTAAGTCGTTTCTGCAAACCTTACGTAATAAGCTTCATTGGGGAGGTTAACATGCAGAACTTTATAAAAGTGAAGTTCCATGAGCTCGACCCCATAAGGTGGGTTGTAGCGCCAGACGAGGAACTTAAGTCTGGCGATGTAATAGTTTTTGATTATGATGGTGACGAAGATATAGGGGTGGTCGATACCATAGCTTCACATGAAGGGGAGGGTGACAAATTCATACGTAAGGCGTCGCTCGAAGATCTAACGAAGTGGGAACGGGTGAAGTTACGTGCGAAGGAGATACTTGCATTCTCACGTGAAACCGTCTACAGCAAGGGGTTGGATGTACGTATAGTGGATTCACACCTTACGTTATCGGAGAAGAAGGTTGAAATCTTTTATTTGGCTACAAAGAAGGTCGACCTTAAAGGGTTGGCACGTTCGGTAGGTAAGAACTTCAAGGTACGAGTGCGATTACGTGCGATAGGGCCACGTGAAGCTGCACAAAAGATGGGCGGGTTTGGCCTGTGTGGTCGTAGACTCTGTTGTGCGACATTCCTCAAGGAGTTTCAACTTATAACCCTACAGGGGGTGAAACTGCAGAATATATTTGCAAGTGCGGATAAACTTACTGGGTTATGTGGACGGCTCATGTGTTGCTTGGGGTTTGAGAAAGATTTTTATGAAGAAGTGATGAAAGATTTTCCACAGGTGGGTGAAGTTGTCCATACTCCGTATGGACGGGGTGAGGTGCTCGAAGTGCGTGTATTTCAACGTGAAGTTAAGGTTAAGCTTGAGAATAATAGGTTGGTAAACTTTGTCATCGATGATATTAAACGAGGAGGTAGAGATGAAGCTACCAGGTCCGAAAGCAGAGGAGATACTTGAACGCGATCGTAAATTCATATCGCCATCGTATCCGCGAACCTATCCAGCTGTTATTGAAAAGGGTAGCGGTATGTACGTATGGGATGTAGATGGTAATCGGTTTATCGATTTCTGTGCCGGTATTGCGGTTAATGCTACCGGGCACTGTCATCCTGAGGTGGTGAATGCGATAAAGGAGCAAGCGGAACGGTTGATACATATTTCAGGTACCGATTTTTACTATAAGGAGCAGGTGGATCTTGCAGAGAAGCTCGCAATCATAGTGCCGGGTGGACCCAACCGTCGTGCATTTCTTACGAATTCGGGTGCCGAAGCAATAGAAGCTGCTATGAAGTTGGCAAGATGGGCTACCAAACGTACATATTTTATGTCGTTTTACCATTCGTTTCATGGCCGTACGTATGGAGCGATGAGCTTAAGTGCAAGCAAATCACTGCATCATGCGGGGTTTGCACCATTACTGCCAGGTATTGTGCATGTACCGTTCCCTTACTGTTACAGATGTCCATGGGGGATGAGGCATCCGGATTGTGATTTCGTATGTGTGAAATATATCGAGGATGTGGTGTTCACACACGATGTGCCACCCGAAGAGGTAGCTGCTATGTTTGCTGAACCCATAATCGGTGAGGGTGGTTACATACCGGCACCGGCGGGATATTTTCAGCGACTCAAACAGCTGCTCGATAAATACGGGATATTGTTTGTGGTGGATGAGATTCAAACCGGTATGGGACGTACAGGTAAGATGTTCGCTATTGAGCATTGGGGGGTCATACCGGATGTTGTAGCTATTGCCAAAGGTATAGCGTCAGGCTTACCATTGGGAGCGATGGTGGCAAGACGTTCGTTGATGGAATGGCCACCGGGTGCACATGCGAATACGTTTGGAGGTAACCCTATCGCTTGTAGGGCGGCACTTGTCACTATCAAATTGCTGGAGGAGGGGCTGATCGATAATGCTGCCAAAATGGGTAAGTATATGTTGGATAAGTTGCGTGAGATGCAGAATGAGTTTGATTTCATCGGTGATGTACGTGGGATCGGCTTGATGATAGGGGTTGAAATCGTTAAAGATCGTAAAACCAAAGAGAAAGATGTTAACCTACGTAACCGTATCGTGTATAGGGCGTTTGAGAAGGGGCTGTTGATACTGGGGGCTGGTGAGAATGTGGTAAGATTCTCGCCACCTCTTGTTATCACACAGAAGGAGGCAGACGAGGGTTTGGATATATTCTACTCGGTGTTGAAGGAAGTATCAAAAGGCAGGTGAAGATAAGAATTATCGAACTTAAGTTAACGGAAGATAGTATCCCTTTCACGAAAGAGCTGCAACCTGGTATTACAGTGTTTCAGGGTGCTAACTGTAGTGGTAAAAGCCTACTATTTAGGGTATTTGCAGGGTTGCAACGTCCCTATAGGGGTAAGATCGTCTACCCATATGGTATACGTAAGGGGGCGGTATTCGAAAATCCAGACGATAGCCTGTTCTTTCCAAAGGTGATAGATGAAATTGCGTGGGGTGTTAAAGATAGGGCAAGGGTGGAGGAAGCTTTGAAGCTATTAGAGGTGCCGGCAAATGTTGAACCTATGAGATTATCCTATAGTGAGCGTAAGTTGCTCTCGATAGCGACGTTGACGTTTGGACCACAGGTGGGGTTGATAGATGAGCCTCTGAGGGGGTTAGTGGGTGAAACTAAACGTAAGGCATTGCAACTCATGCAGTGGCTACATGGGTTTATACCGTTCATGATTGTGTTTGCGACACCTGATGATGAGCTTACTCGAATAAGTGATGAGGTGATAGAGCGATGGAGATAAGGAATCCAAAAGCTAATCGTGACTATGAGATACTCGAAACCTATGAAGCTGGTATAGTATTGGAGGGGGCAGAGGTTAAATCGGTGAGATTGGGTAGGGTGAGCCTCAAAGAAGCGTACTGTAAGGTGATAGATGGTGAAGTGTTTGTCATTAACATGCATATCGCACCATACGAACATGCGAGAGAGGTGCCGGCACCTAAACGGCGTCGTAAGCTGTTGCTCAAGAAGCGTGAGATAAAGCGGCTTATTGGTAAAGTACAGGAGAAAGGGTTAACTTTGATCCCTGTTTCGATATACTTTAATGAGCGTGGGTGGGCTAAATTGAAGATAGGTGTGGCACGTGGTAGACGTAAGCATGAGAAGAAGGAAATACTTAAGCAACGTGATATTGAGCGTGAAGTGGAACGTGAATTGAAGCGATGGTGATATGGGGGTTGGTGTCGTTGTTTCTGATAGGCGGTAACACTGTAGTGCACCAATATCCATGTTATGTGGTGGTCGATCCGGGGCATGGTGGTAAAGATCCAGGTGCTATAGGTAGACGGGGTACAAAAGAGAAAGATATTACGCTGAAGATAGCATTATATTTGCGTGAATTGGCAGAACGGGATGACGATATTGAGGTTATACTTACACGTACAAAAGATATATATCTGCCACTATCAACACGTATAGAGATTGCACAGGCTTACAATCCTGGGATATTTGTAAGCCTACACTGTAATGCAGCAAGAAGCTACCGATTGCATGGGGTTGAGGTCTATATACTATCGCCGGCACGTACTAACTGGGAACGTGCGGTTGAAGCGAGAGAGAACGAAGTGTTAAAGTGGGAACTCGATCTACCCGAAGGTGATGAAGCTACTATACTTTATGATTTGGCGCAGATTGAGATGCTACAGGAATCGAAATTGCTTGCTAAGTGTGTGCTAAATAGTATGGTAAATAGCTTAGGTTTACATGATCGCGGTATTAAGCAGGCCAATTTCTATGTGTTACGAGTGTTTATGCCAGCGATACTGGTTGAGATGGAGTTTATATCTAACCCCAACCGTGAGCAATGGTTATGCGATAGTATGAACCAAAAGAGGATAGCGATCGCTATCTATAATGGGATCAAGGAGTTCATCAGAAATTACCAGTAAGCCTATTGGGATATTTGATTCGGGTGTGGGGGGATTGACTGTTGTGCGTGCGGTTATGCGTGAGTTACCTAATGAAAGTATAGTATATTTTGGTGATACCGCACGTGTACCTTATGGTAACAAGTCAACTGCGACAATACGTAGGTTTGCAGCTGAAATTGTGGAGCTGTTGATCGAGGAAGGGGTTAAACTCATAGTGATAGCATGTAATACAGTGGCTTCAAATGCACGTGAGTATCTTATGGATAATTATAGTGTGAAGTTTGTTGATGTGATTGCACCCACTGTGGAGGCAGCAATCAGAGTTACAAAAGGTAAAATAGGTGTGATAGGTACAAAAGCTACGATAGGGAGTGGTTGCTACATGCGGTTGATAAAGAAATTAGCGCCTAATGTGGAAGTTATACAGAAGCCTACACCGCTGTTGGTACCGTTCATAGAAGAACGGCACTATAATCACACATTGGACACGTTGTTGGAAGATTACTTGCGTGAGCTACGTGATGCAAAGATCGACACTTTGCTGCTGGGGTGTACACATTATCCATTGATCAAGGAACGTATTGAAAGGATCATAGGGGATGAGGTTGTTGTGATAGATTCGAGCCATTATACGGCTAAGAAAGTGAAGGCGATACTTCAACAACATAGTATGGTGAATGAAACTGCTAAACCTTCACATAAATTTTACTTCAGCGATATACCGGTGGATTTGCCGAAGTTGGCACACGATTTTCTGGGTATCGAAATAGAGCCATATCTTAAGGTTTTGGGTTGAGTGTACCACAGAAGCTATTGCAGTAAGAGATGGCACGCTCGAGATCGAACTTGATGAAGTATTCGAGACAGTTAAGCCCGAGGTTGAGGAATTCCGGTAACTTATCACGTTCGTTACGTGTGAATTCACCCAACACATAATCGACAGGGTTGCCAACTAAAGGGCCTATACCCATTTTGAGGCGTGGAAAGTCTTCGGTACCAAGCGCGCAAATGATGGATTTCAAGCCATTGTGGCCACCAGCTCCGCCGGTGGGTTTGAGTTTCAGTCTACCAAAGGGTAGGTTGAAGTCGTCCACCACTACTAACAAGCGATCGAGTGAGGGATGGTATAGATCGACAAGCTGTTTAACTGCTATACCGGAGAGGTTTACGTAGGTGGTGGGTTGTACAAAATGTATCTCATCTTCCAGCTGTAGGATGGCCTCGTAGAAATCGCCTTTACCGGGTTGTAGACGTAGCTTCCAGTGGGTGATTGCACGTTCGATTAGTAAGAACCCTATATTGTGACGAGTATAGGTGTACTGAGGAGCGGGGTTGCCTAACCCTATTATGAATTTCACTACTCTTCGGTGGGTGGCGCTTCTTCTGTAGGTGGAGCAGCTTCCTCTTCTTCGGGTTTCTTCTCTTCCTCCACCGTTACACGAGGTGCCAGTACCGTAGCAACAGGGGTATCGGGTGGCTCAGTATAGTGCAATTTATCCTGATCCGGTAGGTCACGCACCATGATGGTATCGCCGATATCGAGATGTTCGACGTTTACCTCAATATGTGATGGTATATCCTTAGGGTAGGCTTCTACCTCTATCTCATGCAGCAGCTGATCGAGTACACCGCCATGTCGTACACCTATGGGTTCGCCCACAAGTACGATGGGTAATGTGATGTAGATCTTTTCACCTGCATGAATGATGTGGAAATCCACATGCTGTACCTGTAACGATATGGGGTCACGCTGTATCTCCTTGATGAAGGCGTGCTTCTTGCCAATACCGTCGATGTTGAGGGTTATGAACTCGACACCGCCACGTGTACGCTCTTCTTTGAGTAACTTGCGTAATGCATCGGAGCTCACCCATAGGTGTAGGGTGGGTTCACCTCTACCATATGCGACACAGGGGATCTTACCCTCTCTGCGTAACTTACGTGCTACCTCTTTGCCGGTTTTCTCACGGATGCCAGCCTTTATCTCCATTTAACCTCCTATGCCGAAGGGGGGACTCGAACCCCCACGGGTTGACCCCACATGGTCCTGAACCATGCGCGTCTACCAGTTCCGCCACTTCGGCGTATTAAAATAATTATGTCACAAACGTAAATGTCAACTGTGGGTTGATTTAAATCTGATTTTCTTATTTTTAGTTGCAAAGGAGGTAAAATGTTGAAGTTACGTGAGCTCGACGTTACTAACAAACGTGTACTTATGCGGGTGGATTTCAATGTCCCTGTGCAGGCAGGTGAGATCACTGACGATACACGGATAAGGGCAACTCTACCTACGATACAGTATCTGATTGATAAGGGGGCAAAACTTATATTGATGTCGCATCTCGGTCGTCCTAAGGGTGAACGTAAACCTGAGTATAGTCTGTTACCGGTGGCGGCAAGGTTGTCACGACTGTTGGGTAAACCTGTGATCTTCAGCAGCGATTGTATAGGTGACGAACCCGAAAGTAAAGCCAGTAGGTTGAAACCAGGTGATGTGTTGCTGCTGGAGAATCTGCGATTCCACAAAGGGGAAACGAAGAACGATCCTGAGTTCGCAGCTGGGTTGGCGAAATTGGGTGAAATCTATGTTAACGATGCATTTGCGGTTTCACATCGTGCGCATGCATCTGTTGTGGGGGTGCCTAAGCTTATGAAAATTAAGGCGCCTGGCTTTCTACTGGAGAAAGAGATTGAGGCGTTCGAAAAAGTTCTTAAGAACCCCGATCACCCATTCCATGCAGTTATGGGGGGTGCGAAAATATCGGATAAGATTGAAGTGATACATAATCTACTGGATAAGGTGGATAAGCTATTTGTTGGGGGTGGTATGAGTTTCACCTTCTTCCGTGCAATGGGTTACGAGACTGGTGACTCCATTGTCGAGGAAGATAAGGTTAGCTTAGCTGAAGAGTTGCTCAACAAATACGGTGATAAGATTGCTTTACCTGTGGATATAGTTGTTGCTGATGATATCGAGCAACCAACTAAAACCGAGGTTATAGATCCGAACGCTGGTATACCGAAGGGGGTTAAGGGGGTAGACATAGGACCAGCTACCCGTGATAGATGGGGTAAGGAACTCATGAATGCCAAAACTATTGTATGGAATGGTCCCGTTGGTGTGTTTGAACATAAGCCGTTCGATGAAGGGTCGAAAGCTATCGCAAAGGTGCTGGTAAAAGTTACTGAGATGGGTGGTACAACGGTTGTGGGTGGTGGTGATACGGTTGCGTTCGTCAATCAAACTGGTATCGGTGACAAATTGACGCACGTATCGACGGGTGGTGGTGCATCACTTGAGTATCTCGCAGGTTATGAGCTACCTGGTATTAAGGCGCTGAGTGAGTAACTAAACTGGTATAATTGCGGAATCGAGCGATTTGGGGAATTTGGTGAGATTCTCGTAACCCGTAGGGGTAACGAGTATCATGTCTTCGATCCTTACACCACCTACATCTGGTATGTATATGCCGGGTTCTATTGTGAATACCATACCGGGTTGGGTTTTGGTTCGTACCCTACGTGCAACTCGTGGGCTTTCGTGTATGTCAAGCCCTATACCATGGCCAAGTGAGTGGCCAAAATATTTGTCATAACCGGCAGCCTTTATCACTTGACGTGCAATACGATCGAGTTGACCAAGCTCGATACCGGGTTTCACTGCTTGGATGGCGGATTGTTGTGCATGTAGGACTATTTCATAGAGTTTTAGGGCTTGCTTGTTCTCACCTAAGATAAATGTACGTGTCATGTCGGAGTGATATCCTTTATACACAGCACCCATATCGACCAACAGTATATCGCCAGGCTGTAACTTGCGGTCTTGTGGTAACCCATGTGGTAACGAGCTTCTTGCACCTGACAGCACGATGAGGTCGAATGCGGGTTTGTCGCTACCGAGTTGCAACATATCGTATTCCAGTTGTATGCGTAGGTCACGTTCGGTGACACCGGGACGTATCATCTGTTTCAGTTTGCTGAGGGATGTCTCAGCTATAGTCTGTGCGTTACGTATGAGGGTGATCTCATCTGGTTCTTTGAGCTCACGTAGTCCACGCATTTTATGTGAGATATAGAGTTTGTTACGTAGGGCATCTGGCATGCCAAGATATGTAGCGTATGATATCTCGTGGGGATCGTATCCTACCTTACGTAGTTGGTTGAAGATCTTGGATTTGGGTAGCTCTTTGAGCACATCCTTAACCTTTACAACTTCTACACCTACCGCTGTACGATATGCCTCTTCATAATAGAGGAAACCGACAAAGAGTATCGCTTCTTTACGTGTGATAAGTAATGTACCTGCGCCGGAAAAATTTGTTAGATACCGTATGTTGGGTTGTCTGAAAAAGAGGAACCCTGATAGGCGACCGAGTCGCTCACGTACCTTGTTTATGCGGGTGGCGAAATCCATCAGCTTATGGGTGTACCTGGGGGTACATCTTTATCGGGTATAAGAAGGACGGGGGTGCCATCTACTACGGCTGCAAGTAACATACCATACGACATTATCCCACGTATCTTGCGTGGTGCGAGGTTCGCTAAATAGACGATTTTCTTACCCACCATCTCCTCAGGTGTATACTTATGTGCGATACCAGCCACTATTGTGCGTTCATCGGCTCCGGTTGATATACGTAATTGCATCAACTTGTCTGTACCGGGTACACGTTCGGCTGTCAACACCTCTGCGATTAGGAGCTCAAGTTTTTCGAAATCATCAAACTGGATCGTTGGTTTGCTCATGGTACCTCCTTGTTAGAAAGATATTGCAGATATCACTATTCACAACAACTTTTATGATAGATTATAATGATAATTTTGCTGCTAATATCCGCAACCGTAAGGGTTACTTTCTGGCATGCGATGGGTGGACCTCTGGGTAGAACGCTCGATGATTTGATAATGCGGTTTAATCGGGAGCATCCTGATATAGAGGTTATATCCGTAAATATGGGGAATTACTCAACTTTGTCGCAGAAGCTTATGGCATCCATTGTGGCAAATAGGCCACCCACTATGGCACAGGCATACGAATCGTGGATATCTTCACTTTGGCGTGCAGGTAAGCTCGAACCTATTGAGAATTTTGCAAGGAAGGACTTCACACAAGCGGATTGGGAGGACTTTTTCCCAGTGCTGTTGGCCAACAGCAAGTGGGGGGATACGCTTGTGTCGTTGCCATTCAACAAAAGTGTAACCGCATATTTCTATAATAAGGATTGGTTTCGCGAAAAAGGTATAACTGAGTTTCCAAGTACATGGGATGAGTTCCTTGGGGTAGCACTAAAATTACGGGATACGTTGGCTGATAAGTGGGCAACTGCGTTTTCGCCTGCGGTGAGTTTGTTCGAAATGTTGTTATTTTCATGTGGTGGCCAGATATTGGATTCACTTGAACTGTATGCGAGGTTTGATGATTCGTGTGGTGTATGGGCGCTTAGCTTCATATGCGATCTGTTACATAAGTATAAAGTAGCGTACTTAACAACGGGATACCAATACCAAGATGATTTCATCACCCAAAAGGTGGCAATGGTGGTTGGCTCCTCTGTTTCCTATTCCTACATTATGCGGTACAAACCGCCGTTTGAGTTGGGTATGGCACCAATCCCTGACAGCGGGTGCATAATAATGGGTACAAATATCGTGATATTTCGAGCTGCTACCCCTGAACAGAAAAGGGCAGCATGGGAATTCATAAAGTGGTTTACATCGCCTGAAATACAGGCAGAATGGGCGATAGCTACGGGTTATGTACCTGTGAGGAGGAGCGCGTTTACGTTACCTATAATGCAGGCAGAATTACGAAAGGTACCCGATCGTATCATGGTATGGCGTCAAATAGAGTATGCACATACTGAACCACGTACGGCGGGATGGTTGGCTGGACGGCAGTTTCTGCTGACTGAAGGTATAGAGCCTGCGCTACGAAATGTGCTTTCACCAAGGCAAGCGTTGACACGTGCAGCTAAGATTGTTGAGTTTGAATTAAAAAAATATTGAAAATATGCGTATAAAACGTCGTAAGGCCAGAGAGGTTAAGATTGGTAAGGTAAAGATAGGTGATGACCACCCCATTGCTATACAGTCGATGACAAACACCGATGCACATGATTTTGATGCTACAGTGCGACAGGTGTTGGAGCTTGTAGCTGCAGGTGCCGATATTGTGAGGTTGGCGATTACTGACGAGGAAGCGCTTGGGGTGATACCGATGATTAAACAAAGGACGGATGTACCAATAGTTGCGGATATACAATATAACTATAGGTTGGCAATAAAGGCGATCGAATCTGGTATAGACAAGGTACGCATAAATCCAGGTAATATCGGTGATGAGCGTGCATTACGTGAGGTCACCCGCGTAGCTTATGAATATGGGGTACCCATAAGGGTAGGGGTCAATAGTGGGTCGTTACCGCGTGAGATCGTCGAGCGCTACGGTGTGACTGCGGAAGCGATGGTGGAAACTGCTGAACAAGCAGTTAGGGTGATGCAGGATGAGGGTTTCACCAATATTGTGGTATCACTTAAATCAACGGACCCGTTCATGACAATAGAGGCTAACCGCAGGTTTGCGAAGATGAACGATTATCCCATACATGTTGGGGTTACGGAAGCTGGGGTGGATGCCACCGGTATTGTGAAATCAACGTTTGTGTTAGCTACGTTGCTATCCGAAGGTATAGGTGATACGATACGGGTATCACTTAGTGGATCACCGGTTAACGAGATACCTATAGCTAAAAAAATACTTGCAACGTTGGGATTGTACCAGATGCCGGATGTTATTGCATGTCCTACGTGTGCACGTGCGGAGATAGATGTTGAACAGCTTGCACGTGAGGTTGAAGCACGTGTTGCTAACATAGGTAAGAGGTTGAAGATTGCGGTGATGGGATGTCCAGTGAATGGCATTGAAGAGGCCAAACATGCTGATATCGGTATAGCAGGTGGCAAATCCTACGCGGTGATATTCAAGAAAGGGGAAATCGTTCGTAAAGTGCCACCCAACCGTGCGATTGATGCGCTTATGGAGGAGCTGGAGAAGTTGTTGTGAGCTATCATTGCTTAGATTTTCAATAAAATATTGAGCCACGCTTTACACTTGACAGCTATCGTTACGTAATAAAGATATTAATGATGGAAGAGAAACGTAAAATACCGGATGAGGTACGTAAGAGGGTGGAGGAGTTACGTAAAGAGATAGAGTATCACAATTACCGGTATTACGTGCTTAATGATCCGGTGATTTCAGATTATGAATACGACCAACTGGTTAAAGAGTTGATCGAACTTGAACGCAAATATCCTGAGCTTATAACACCGGACTCGCCTACCCAACGTGTGGGAGCAGAATGGGTGGGTGAGTTTCCTAAGGTTGAACATAAGATACCGATGTTGAGTCTCGACAATACTTACTCATACGATGAGATACGTGAATTCGATAACCGTGTAAGGCGTGAACTCGGTATATCCAATGTCGAATATGTGGTGGAGCCCAAAATCGATGGAGTAGCAGTCAAGCTCGTGTATGAGGACGGACGTTTAAAGGTAGGTGCTACACGTGGTAATGGTGTTGTTGGTGAAGATATAACTAATAACATCAAGACTATCAGGACAGTGCCATTGAGGTTGTTACGTGAAGATATACGTGAGATCGAAGTACGTGGTGAAGTCTATATGCCTAAGGAGGCATTCAAACAGCTGAATAAGGAACGTGAGGAGCAGGGGTTAACGTTGTTCGCTAACCCACGTAATGCGGCTGCAGGTACGTTGAAGTTGCTCGATCCCAAGGAAGTAGCTCGTAGGAAGTTAGATATATGTATTCACACGTTGGGATATGCGGAACCAAGTATTGGTGATAACCATTACGAGGTGCTACAGAGGTTGAGTGAGCTGGGATTTAAAGTTGTACCGTATTTCAAGCTATGTAAAAATGTGGATGAGGTTATCGCATACTGCGATGAATGGGCTGATAAGCGTGACGAACAGCCGTTTGAGATGGATGGTATGGTGATCAAGGTGAATACGTTTGCTTATCAGCGGCGGTTGGGGGCTACTTCTAAAGCACCAAGATGGGCTATCGCATATAAGTTTCCGGCACAACTTGCACGTACTAAACTTAAGAAGATCATACTTCAGGTGGGTAGAACCGGTGTGGTGACACCTGTCGCGGTATTGGAGCCCGTATTCATATATGGTACAACCGTAACACGTGCTACCTTACACAATGCGGATGAAATCAAACGCAAAGACATACGTGAAGGTGACTGGGTCTTTGTTACAAAGGGGGGTGAAATTATACCGGAGGTGGTCAAACCGATACCTGAGTTACGTACGGGTGAAGAAAAGGTGTTTGAGATGCCCAAAAACTGTCCAGTATGTGGTAGCCCGCTTATCCGATACCCAGGTGAGGTTGCATATAGGTGCGAAAATATAAGGTGTCCAGCGCAGGTGAAAGGTAGGATTGTACACTTTGCCAGCCGCAATGCTATGGATATTCGGGGGTTGGGTGAACGTACTGTGAATCTGTTTGTAGATAATGGGTTGTTGGAGGATTTTGGTGATATATATTACCTGCGGTATGAGGATATAGTGAGGTTTGAGGGGTTTGGTGACAAATCTGCACGTAATCTGCTCGAAAACATAGAACAGAGTAAAAAGCGTGAGTTGTTTCGATTGATATTCGGTATAGGGATATCGAATGTGGGTTTATATACGGCGAAATTGTTGGCAAGGCACTTCCATTCTATAGATGCATTGATGGGGGCGAAATTTGATGACCTGACGAGTATTGAAGGTATAGGGCCGGTGGTGGCACAGAGTATTATTAACTATTTCAAGAATCCGGAAAACCTTAAGGTGCTGGATAAGCTCAGACGTGCCGGTGTACGTATGGAGGAGGAAATTAAAGAGGTGGCTGAACAACCGCTTAAGGGGCTCACGTTTGTGTTTACGGGTGCGTTGAAGGATTTCAGTCGTGAAGAAGCAAAAGAGATTGTGGAAAAGTTGGGTGGAAGGGTGAGCTCTTCCGTTAGTAGAAAGACCGATTATGTAGTGGTGGGTGAAAATCCAGGCTCAAAGTATCAGAAGGCGATATCACTTGGTATAAAGATTATTAACGAGGAGGAGTTCAAAAAGATGATCGGTAGGGAATAGTTGATGGATATACCCTCCACCCTCGAGTCACTTGTAGAGAGTGGCCGTTTCAGTGAGGAAGAAGTACGTTTTATTGGGGAGTTGCTTAAAAAGAGGCAAACCGAGAATAAAGATGTTGTTATCCACTTTGTGGAAGGTGATACAAGCTCATATCCACGTGTGGATAGGTTGGTGGTGTTAGCACCTGATTGGCCGGGTGTGCTGGAGGGATGTACCTCATGTATACATAGGTTGGGGCTCAATTTACAATATGTAAAGGCGGGTAATTTTAAGTGGAACGATACGCAGTTGGCGGTCTTTTTCTTGGATATTGAGATAAAAAATGAGGAAGAGGCGGCTCTTTTCGAGCAATCCAGGGTAGCAATGTTTCGTACGCTTGAGTTTCTGGCTATAGGGGGGAAGGCGAAACGCGATCTGCTGTTCGAAGGTATGGTGAAGCTACAGTTCTTTGAAGCAACACTCAACGAGCTATCTAAGATGTTGGGTAAGAATATACCGCCTGAAATACTTGAGGAGGCGGCACTCTTTTTTCACAGTAGGAGCAAAGCTTATATCCGTGAGCGTAAAGTGAAGGATTTGGCACGTTTGATACTCACCAACTATGAATTCATAAAGAAGGTACGTGAAACGGGATTCCCACAGGTTAAGGTTGAACATATTGAGACGACGCGTGAGAAACTTACGGGTATAAGTATCGCGGCGTTCGATCGTGACCTATCGATGCAAGATGTGTTATCAAGTATTGGTGAGGTTGTACCTGATTACACTATAAGATACGAGAAGAAGTTCATAACGGATGATGGTATCGCTGTATATAGGTTGGAGTTGGCGGGATTTCTGGAGATTGATAAGTTGAAACAGAGTATCTATCAGGCATTACTTAAGAAGCGTCTACGATATATAAAATCGTTAGGTGTAAGGCGACATATTGAATATTATGCACGTGTGGTGTTGCCACAGCTTATTAAAGAGTATAGGCATTCTAAGATACCGCAGATATTTATCACACCTACACTTGCCAGCCGTGAAGAGATTTCGTTTAAACTCATAATTGTTGAAGCTAAAGGTAACAAGAGTTTCTCTAAATTGCTGGAGAGGATAGATTCTAAGCCTGGGTTCATGGTTGTAAATAGTGAACCGCCTCGCCCGTTGATGGATACCCAGTATTTCACGATAGAGGTGGAGGCAGACCTTAGGGTTATACCTATAATTGAAAAGGTTTATGAAACCTTACATACGGTATTAAGTGAAGTGTTTGGTAAGTTTCGTGATTTCGACGAAGGTGTGAGGAAACAGGATATGGCACGAATAAATGCGTTACGGAAGGAGTTTCCCGCTTTCTGGGAGATAGCACGTGAGTTTTATTACTCGATGGATGACTTCTATAGGTTAGAGGTAGCCGAAGATGAACTGCGTGAACTCATAAAACTAGGGGTCGAAATATACAAGCGGATGCAGAAGGAGCGTAAAGAGCTTGTGACTGAGGTGCATCACTTAGATAACGCCACAATACTAGCGATCGGGACGTTACGACCATTGCCTGCTACTTTATATACAAAGCTTGATCGCTATAAACCTATTATTAACCAAACCACCATAGGTGATGTACACTATTATCTAATCAAACTGTCATCAAATAATAAGCCGTTATCAGAAGATGAAATTGATGAAATCATTAGATGGATGCAACCTCATTAGCGGGTGGCTTCTTGCTGGTGGGTGTGACATCTGTGCTTTCACAAACCTTATTTACACGTGAGCTTGTAAATATATTCTATGGTAGCGAGATAGCGCTCGGCTTCATACTTGCGGGATGGTTGATATTCACGGCATTGGGTAGCTACATAGGGAGACGGTTTAAGGGTGAACTATTTTTTGCATCTCAAATAGGGATGGGGGTTGTGTTGCCACTCGAATATCTATTTATCAGAAATCTACGTACTATCGTGCATGTGCCGTTGGGTATGATATTTCCATTAGAGGTGATAGCATTGTTATCATTTGTGGCACTTGCCCCCATAGCTGTGCTGAACGGTATGCTGTTCGTTAATGCATGCGACCTTTATGAAAAGATTAGAAAGAGTGCGGTTAAGGGGATAACTTCGGTATATGTGATAGACGCTATAGGTGATATGACAGGCGGGTTATTGTATGGCTACCTGTTTGTGCGTATATTTTCGCTACCTACACTATTTATTTTTATGGGAGCTAACATAATTTCGGCAACCTATTTGAGGTTCAAAAGGTGGCGCTTCATAGGGTATATCATAATAGCTGCGGTACCGATTGCTTTTAAACTCGAAAAACCTATCATGCGGATGGCGTATCCGGATTATAAGGTGGTAGATTATGGACATTCAATATATCATGATATTGTATTAACCCGACAGATGGGGTTGAACACAGTATTTGTTAATGGTGGGATTGCATTCTCTTATCCTTTGGAAGAAGTTACTGAATTGCAAACCTATTTCCCGCTGGTGGAGACACCACAGGTTGACCATATAGCGATAGTAACTGATAACCCGCAAATTATCGAAACGGCATTAAAGTTCAACCCCGACACGGTGTACTGGTTGATGCTGGATAAGCAATATCTGAGGTTTGTGGTACGGAACTTGCATCCTAATGTCATTGGTGATAGAAGGGTTAAGATTATGATCGGTGATCAGCGGTTGAAACTCAAAAGGTGGGAGGGGCCACTGTTAGATGCAGTGCTGCTCGATGTTGGTGACCCATTATCTGCACTCAGTAATCGATTTTATACTGTGGAGTTTTTTAATGAAATTGCACATATACTCAAACCCACGGGTGTGCTGTTTTTGAAGATGGGTTCTGATCCTACTTATTTCTCGTATGCGTTACTCGCATATAATGGTAGTGTATATCGGAGCCTTAAATCAGTATTCCATACAGTGACTGTAATCCCGGGAGAAACGCTCTTCCTTATAGCGTCAAAGGATGGAAGCTATCATAGTTTGGTACCCGAGACACTTGAGATGCGTTGCTATAAAGCGGGGGTTATGCCTTCATATTTTCGTGCAGGCTATTTATATGGGATGTTATTACCAGAAAGGATACGATATGTGAGAAGTAAGCTTGAAAGCTATAGGGGTAAGCTGAATCACGACTTTTATCCTGTGGCTGCTTATTATCATCTTATACATAGGAGCTATTACTTTGCGGGATATCTTGGTAAACTGTTTTGGTGGCTACAGAATATACCTATGTGGCTGTCGATAGCTTTGTGGGTAGCTATAATAATAGCGGTTGTTGGTCTATCCCGTAGATACATACGTAAACGAGTATTAGAGATAGGGATGATAGGGTTTGCGGCTATGGGGGTTAATGTGCTGCTGTTGACAGGGTTTCAGATAATCTATGGGTACCTTTATCATTACCTTGGGATATTATCTGGTATCTTTATGTTAGGGTTGACGATAGGGGCCATCCGTGGTGCACGCAAAGGTAATCTTAAATCGATAGAAGCGGGAATACTGGGGTTCATGTTTATCCTGTGTGGAATACTGTGGTTAACGAGAACCTACACGTGGTGGCTGGTAATGCATTGTTTTCCGATGCTTAATTTCGTGATGGGCTATTTCGTAGGTTGTGCATTCCCGATAGCTGTACGATCGTTGGTGACACATGGTGTGGCTGGCAAATATGCAGCAAGTATCTTGTACACAGCGGATCTTGTAGGGTCATTTATTGGCGCAATATTCGTACCTTTTATATTCATGCCACTTTATGGGGTGTTTGCTACGCTAATCTTTATGGGGATACCGTTTGTGGTCTTGCTTATTTTATGAGCATAAGGGTGCCTAACCCCAGTAATGTGGTGTAGCCTACACAATCTATAAGTATCAGTATGAATGGGCTTGCGGCAAGTGCGGGATCTATGCCGAGCTTCTTAAACAGCAACGGTACAAATAGCCCAAATATTGATGCAGCTATGATGTTGGCACAAAGTGCGAGCCCAACAACTGCTGCAATGTTGATCCCTACCTGAAAGATTATGATGGCCTCAATGAACCCCGCGATCCCAACGAGTGCACCTAAGAGCCCTGCTATAGCGAATTGACGCCAAAATATTGCAAGAATATCGACAGCGGTGATCTCACCTAAACTTAATGAACGTACCACCACGGTGAGGGTTTGCATGCCAACGTTACCACCTATGGCTGCTACTATGGGCATGAACATGGTGAGTGCGATGGCTTTTTCGAGCGTGTGACGAAATAAACGTACGATGTTGGAGGATAACAATGTAGTCAATAGACTGAATAGTATCCAAGGTAACCTATTACGTACAGCAGATACGATGGGTGTAAAGACGGATTCCTCTTTCTCAAGTCCAGTAAGATGGAAGAGATCCTCTTCGGTCTCTTGCTCCAATACTTCCATCGCTTTATCAGCGGTTACTATGCCCAATAGCTTACCGTCTTCATTAACTACAGGGAGGGCCAGTAGATCGTATTTCTGCATGAGTTTAGCGACAGTCTCTTGATCTTCCATTGGGTCAACAGCGAGTATCTCGGTATCCATAAGGTTACCCAACGTTTTGTTACTCTCACCAAGGATTAACCGTTTGAGTGGTAGAACACCACGTAGGCGGTTGTCCTCATCTACCACGTATATGTAACCTACATCTCGTAATTTGCTGGCCTTTTGACGTAGGGTTTGAATAGCTTCATCGATCTTCATCCAATACGGTAGTGCTATATATTCGGTGCTCATTATTCCGCCAGCTGAATGTTCGGGGTATTGGGATAGTGATTCGATTTTGCGGATACTGTCTAAAGGTAGGTGTGCCAATAACGTGGAACGATCTATATTGGATAGCTCTTGTAGGAGATCGATGGCTTGGTCGGTTTCCATCTTGGGGATCACTTCTGATAGTCGCTCTATATCTAAGTAATGCAGTATATCTACGAGGATGTCATCGCTTAGGTGTGGCAATACATCGGCAATAAGGTCTGTATCCATGATGGAGAGCAGGAAGCGACGTTCATGGGTATCAAGATGTTCCATGAGCTCAGCAATATCTGCTGGGTGTAAAGGGGTAAGTATCTGTAAAATGTTCTCACAGTGTTTGGCTTTTATCTCCTTACGTAAACGGCGGAGTAGGTCTTCTTGCATTAATCCTCAAACTTGAGTTCCCTTGCCATTAAGGTTTCTATGGCAGTAGCGGGTGATTTGTCTTCAAATAGTATGGCATACACTTCACGGGTTATGGGCATGGTGATCCCTAATTTATTCGCCATACTGAGAACTGAACGTGTTGTCCATACACCTTCGGCTACCATCACCATGTTGGAGAGTATCTCGGATAGCTTTTTACCTCTACCTATTTCAACCCCCACATAACGGTTGCGGGAGAATGAACTTATGGCAGTGGTGAGTAAGTCACCCATACCGGCGAGCCCACTGAAGGTTTCAGCACGTGCACCATGGGCGACACCGAACCGCCGTATTTCGGTAAGCCCACGTGTGAGTAGTGCACCGAGTGCGTTCGCTCCTAAGGAGAGACCCTGAACAATACCAGCTGCTATAGCGATTATATTTTTGAGTGCACTTGCAAGCTCAACCCCCACAACATCGGTGTGTCGGTATGCCCGTAAGTGGTGTGAATTGAGTAGCTGTTGTACAGCATAGGCGGATGATTCATCTTCTGAAGCGCATACTATTGCAGTAGGTAGGCCACGTACTATTTCGTTGGCTATGGTGGGACCACCCAACACTACAGGGTGTTCCACTGGTAAATACTCGCAGAGTATCTCGGAAGGCCTTTTGAAGGTGTGTTCCTCTATGCCCTTAATTGCTGAAACCACTATTGGAGGGCGCTTGTAGTGCCAGTGGAAATTTTTAACAACAGAACGAAGATATTGTGTTGGTATGACAAAAAATAGGAAGGATAGATCGAGTTCGGTAATATCGTCTAAGTTGCCGGTTACCTCGATGTTTTCGGGTAGCTTGATACCTGGTAAGTAGCGTAGGTTCTCACGTTGTACGGAGATTTCGGATGCTCTACTATGTGACCATAAATAAACGGTTTCGGACTTGGGGGACAGAATTATTGCAAGAGTAGTACCCCAGCTGCCAGCACCTAAGATGCCGATCTTCATTAGGAAAATAAATTCGCT
Organism: Caldifarciminota bacterium; assembly: GCA_021158725.1. Lineage (GTDB taxonomy): Bacteria > Hydrothermota > UBA3073 > NMUJ01 > NMUJ01 > NMUJ01. The sequence continues at coordinate 120,120 of JAGGUB010000044.1, forward strand.
ATAATATTACTTTCGTCAACTTTATTGACCTTAGACTGTCCATTTCTTATATTACTTTTTGAGAGGGAAATATTTATTGTGGAAAACTGTCTATAGAAGTAGAAGGGAAATATTCTTATGGCTGTTTCACAAAGGAAGAAGAGAGGGTGGGTGATTGTGGAAAACTGTGTGGAAAATGGATGGTAATAAGGTGTGGGAAACTATAGTGAGTAAGGTGAGTGAAAGGATACCTGAACAGAGCTTTAACACATGGATAAGGCCGTTGAGGTTAAAAGCGTTTGAGAATGGAGAACTTGTGGTAGCTACCCCTAATAACTTTTATATAGATTGGATTGAGGAACATTATATGTCGATTTTTAAACAGGTATTGAAAGAGTTGGCATTAAATGGTGTGAAGATACGATTTGTTTCTGAGAGACGGCGCAAAAAATTGAAGGCGGTGGATGTACAGGTGCCTGCCAACACGTCTATGTTTCAACCTCATTATACTTTTGAGAATTTTGTGGTTGGTGCATGTAATAGCCTTGCATATGCAGGTAGCTTGGCGGTAGCCCAGAATCCTGGTAAGGTATATAATCCGCTCTTCATATATGGGAAGGTTGGACTGGGTAAGACGCATCTACTACATAGTATAGGGAATTATGTGTTTAAACATAGGCAGGGGTTAAAAGTATGTTACGTTTCTTGTGAGGTGATCCTTAATGAGATGATAGAATCGATAAAGGATGGCACTATGAGCCAGTTTAAACAGAAATATCGATCTTTTGATGTATTCCTACTGGATGATGTGCAATTCTTATCTCAGAAGGAGCGGTTACAAGAGGAGATTTTCCATATATTTAACTATCTGTATAATGCTAATAAACAGATAGTGCTTACAAGTGATTCATTGCCACAAGAGATACCATACTTAGAGGAACGGCTGGCATCAAGATTTGCATGGGGGTTGATAGCGGATTTGAAGCCACCGGATTTTGAAACGAGGGTAGCTATACTCAAGAAGAAGGCAGAATTATATAACGTAGTCATACCGGAGGATGCACTACTGTATATTGCAGAACATATTCGTGGTAATATAAGGAATTTGGAGTCCGCAATAGTTAGGGTGATGGCGGTGGCATCGCTCACGGGTACAAGGATAGACTTGGAATTGGTAAAGGAGTGTTTGAGTGAGATACTTAAAGTAAGTAAAAAGATAACGTTGCCTGATATACAAGAAAGGGTTGCCAAGGCTTTCGATATACCGTTATCTGTATTGCGTAGTAAGAAAAGAAGTGCACATATTGTACTTGCACGTCAGGTGGCAATGTACCTTGCACGTGAGATATTGCAGATGCCATTGAAAGAGATAGGTAAAGCATTTGGTGGTAAGGATCATACAACTGTTATGTATGCATGTCAGAAGGTTGAACAGCTGATGGAAAAGGATGTGGAGCTTCGGGAGAAAGTTTTCCACATTAAGAAGTTGATAATAGAGGGATGATATTTTTGATGTGGAAAATTAACAGATTTTACACAAAGTTTTACACAGGGAAATTGGACGTAGAATTAGATAATTAAATGGTTCGTAATGTTATACGTGGATTACACAATTGACATAAAACAACAAAGTTAAATATTTATAGTATGTAGGTCGAAAACAGGAGGTGAAATGAAAATAAAATTTGCCAAAAGTGTCGTACAAAAGGCACTTAAGGTAACTACACCGATAATAAGTGAACGTTCACCTTTACCAATATTGCAAACAGTGCTAATTGAGGCTAAAGGTGGTGAGCTTACGATCTCGGCGAGTGATCTTGAGACCGTGATAATAACACGTGAACCGGTAGATGTTATAAAAGAAGGTGTTACAGCTATTAAAGCTAAAGAGTTCTTTCAATTACTTAGAGAGTTGCCGGATGAAGATGTTACACTTAGTGTAGAAGATAATACTGCGAAATTGACGTTCTCACAGGGTGAATATCGGATTAGGACATACGATCCAGATGAGTATCCAGAGATACCAAAATTTGAGCCCAAAAATGTGTTTAGCTTACCTACTTCAATATTGCACGACAGTATTGGGAGGATAGCGTTTGCGGCAGCTAAAAAGGAGGGTGACCCTATTCTTCGTGGTATATTGCTGGATTTCTCTACACAGGGGTTAAATATGGTGGCGGTTGATGGTTACCGGTTAGCTATGATACATAAGAAAGATATAAAGCCAGAGATACCGGGGGCTGTATTGGTGGCAGCTAAAACGTGGGAGTATGTGGAGGATATTGAGGACAGTTGTGAGATAAAAGTGGGTGAAAATAACATCGAATTTGTGGGTGAAAAGGTTAGGATAATTACGAGGCTTATGGATGCGACCAGCTATCCAGATTATAAGAGTGTGATACCACGTGAGAATGAATATGTATTGAATATACAGACAGATTACTTGATCAAAGCGTTACGTAGGGTGAACATATTTACGGATGTTGTTGCACATGTGGTGAAGTTTAGATTACAGCCTGATAAGCTTGTGATCACAAGTATGGGTGAAGTAGGTGAAGCCCATGAGGAGCTTATTGCTCGATATGAAGGTGAACCTATGGATATAGGGTTCAATGCGCAGCTGCTTATGGAGATACTTAATCATATCGATACAGACAATACAATTATGAAATTTAAGAGCCCACAGACGGGTGTACTTATACTGCCTGAGGGTAAGGAGGAGGAGATACTTTATCTGTTGATGCCTACACGATTGGTATGACGACATTTTCTGGGGTTTAAGATGTATCTCACTTACGTAAGTGTAGGGGTGGCGATATTTGTGATCCTCGTGTTGGTGTGGCGTATCGTGCGTATGCCGGCGGGTGAGTTGGAGATGGAGATATCAAATACTATAAAGAGGGGTGCACGTAGGTTTTTGATAAGTGAGTACTCATGGGCAGCACCTGTTATATTGGTGGTGGCATGTGGGTTAGCTATAAGTGGTAAATGGACGGATGTTAACTACAAGACGGCGATCTCGTTTGTTATAGGGGCTATGTTTTCTGCGGTTTCGGGTTATGTGGCGATGATGGTGGCAACGTCATCGAATGCGAAGACGACAGAAGCTGCTAAGAAAGGGCTAACTGCTGCGTTTAGGGTATCATTTACTGGTGGGGCAACTACTGGGCTATTTATTACGGGGTTGGGGTTGTTTGGATTATCTATCGTATTTAGGGTATTTAAGGGAGATCCTGTCGCTATAAATGGATATGCGATGGGCGCATCGTTGATGGCACTATTTGCACGTGCGGGTGGCGGTATTTACACAAAGGGTGCAGATATGGCGGCAGATCTCGTAGGTAAGGTGGAGGAAAACATACCGGAAGATGATCCACGCAATCCGGCTACTATTGCAGATAATGTGGGTGATAATGTAGGTGATATAGCGGGGTTGGGTGCGGATCTACTCGAATCATACGTTGAATCATTGATCGCTATGATAGCTATAGCGGTGAACATTGGTGTGCTCACACGTAAGTTGAATGAATTTGCATTTTATCTGGCAGGATGTGGATTATTAGCTGCAACTGTGGGTGTGATATGGGTGAGGTTCCTATCAAAAGGTGATCCAGAAAGGGCACTTAATTCTGGTGTATATTTGAGTACTATACTTATGATCATCGGTACATATGTGATAGTGTATAGGTTAGGACTAAATATTGGTTATTTCTGGTGTGTCATAGTAGGGCTTATGGTCGGTATAGTGATAGGGTGGGTAAGTCAGTACTTCACATCGTATAGGTATGCACCTACGAAGAGGCTTGCAGCGATTGCAAGAGATGGGCCCGGTGTTGTAGTGATTAGTGGGCTCGGACTTGGTATGTTGAGCACATTTATACCGGCAATCATTATAGGTGTAGGTATACTTATCAGCTATAAATTGGTGGGACCATATGGGGTGGCACTCGCATCGTTTGGTATGCTTTCCACATTGGGTATCACGTTGGCAGTTGATTCCTATGGGCCGGTAGCTGATAATGCAGGCGGTATAGCGCAGATGGCACATCTACCAGCGAGTGTGAGAGATGTTACAGATAGGTTGGATGCTGTGGGTAACACTACTGCTGCTGTAGGGAAGGGGTTTGCAATTGGGTCGGCTGCATTTGCTGCGTTGGGGTTGATATCTGCGTATTTTGTGGCTATCAATAAGTTTGCGGTTACTCCCGTGAAGCTATCGTTGCTCGATCCACGGTTGATAGCGGGGCTTATATTTGGTGGGATGATGCCATACTTCTATGGAGCGCTACTCATAAAAGGGGTAGGTCGTATAGCTGCTAAGATAGTGGATGAGTCGCGACGCCAGTTTCGTGAGAACCCGGATATACTCAAGGGTAAGGCGAAACCTCAATATGAACGGGTTATCGGTATAGCTGCAGGGGGTGCACTCAGGAGTATGATGTTACCTGCTGTTTTGGCGATTGTTTTCCCTGTGACTATAGGGTTCGTATTTGGGCCAGTGGCGTTGGCGGGATTCTTAGTGGGTGCACTTATTACAGGGTTGCAGGTGGGGGTACAGATGGCGAATTCAGGTGCTGCAATGGATAATGCTAAAAAGTATATCGAGTTGGGTAACTTCGGGGGTAAGGGATCTGATGCACATAAGGCTTCAGTTATAGGTGATACTGTGGGGGATCCATTAAAAGATACAGTGGGACCGTCGATCAATATCTTGATAAAATTGATGGCTGTTATATCTTTAGTGATAGCACCTATATTGGTGAGGGCGGGGCATAGCGCAGGCTGGTAGCGCGCTTGGTTCGGGACCAAGAGGTCGCCGGTTCAAGTCCGGCTGCCCCGATTAGAAATGAAGGAAAAGGAAAAAGAAAAGGTGGTGGAGGTTTTGAAGCAGGTGATGGATCCAGAAATTGGTATCAATGTATGGGATTTGGGACTAATCTATGGTGTAGAAGTGGATGAAGCTAACCGTGTCAATATAAAGATGACGCTCACAGTGCCGGGATGTCCGTTAGCTGCTTACATTGTGCAGACGGTAAAGCTTAAGCTACAGGAAGCGGGTTTCCATGATGTGGATGTAGAGCTTGTATGGGAGCCACGGTGGACACCGGAGAGGATGTCGGATAAGGCGAAAGAGATGTTGGGGTGGAAATAATCACTCCACGGTTACGCTTTTGGCCAAATTTCTGGGTTTATCGACATCAAGGCCACGCATGACAGCTATGTGATACGCGAGCAATTGTAACGGTAAGGCTACAAGTAAGGGTGTGAGTGATTCATCGATCTCGGGGATGTAGAAGATATCGTCAACCAGTGATGCCATTTTGGTGTCACCCTCAGTAGCTATACCTATGACTTTACCTTTGCGGGATTTTACCTCTTCGATGTTGGCGCACATCTTATCGTAAACGCGAGTGTAGGGGTTTATAACAACTACGGGCATATTTTCGTCTACTAAGGCAAGTGGACCGTGCTTCATCTCACCTGCAGGGTAGCCGATTGCGTGGATGTAGGAGATTTCCTTCAATTTGAGTGCACCTTCGAGTGCAGATGGGTAGTTGATCCAGCGGCCAAGGAACATGAAGTTGTTGTACTTCATATATTTAGTAGCTATGTTGACGATGTCGGTTGAGTGATCCAATATGCGGGCCATTTTGGATGGAACAGTTTCGAGCGACTCAAGTATGTGGTGGGTGGCGGGTTTGTCGAATCCTCTCAGATCCTTCAGATAAAGTGCAAATAGATATAGGAGGAGCAGTTGTGCGGTGTAAGCTTTTGTGGAAGCTACACCTATTTCAGGGCCCGCATTTATGTATAGGACGTGGGTGGATTCACGAGCAATCGAGCTTTCGGGTACGTTTACGAGGCTCAACACAGGTAGGTGGGCGAGTTTTGCTTCCCTGATACCTGCAAGCGTGTCGGCGGTTTCACCAGATTGACTTATTGCCATCACCATCGTGTCTTCGTCCATCACCTGTGCTCTGTACCTGAATTCAGATGCTATCTCTACATCTGTGTAGATGCGTGCCCATTCCTCCAGTATGTATTTGCCTACGTAACCTGCATGCCAGGAGGTGCCACACGCCTGTATGATGATACGATGGATGTTGTGAAGATAGGGTGGTGTATCATCGAACAGCTTTATGGTACGATTTTGTATGAACTTGCGTATGTTACGCTCTACGATACGGGGTTGTTCGTGTATCTCTTTTAGCATGAAGAATGGGTAACCTTCCTTTTCGGCTTCCCAAAGTTCGCCATCTACCAAGAAGATTTGGCGTTCTACCTTGCCATGACGTAGGTTCTCGATCTCTATGGAGTTGGCGGTGAGGATTGCGAGGTCATCGTCTTCGAGGTAGGAGACTTTGCGTGTAATACCTACTATTGCTTGGATGTCGGAAGCTAAGATGTTTTCGGTTTCACCCCAACCTACAACTAATGGGCTACCTTTACGTACGGCGAATATCTTGTCAGGTTGGTGTAGGGAGATGATCGCTATCGCAAATGAACCTTCCAGCAACTCCACAGTGTGTTTGATAGCAGATAGGAAGTTGTGTGTTTTGAGAAAGTGTTCCTCGATGAGGTGTGGGATGATCTCTGTATCGGTGGAGGATCGCAATATATGGCCTGCTTTACGTAGCTTGTTACGTAGTGATATGTAGTTCTCGATAATACCGTTATGGACGACGGCTATCTTGCCATCACAATCTATTTGGGGGTGAGCGTTTTCGGGTGATACCTCACCATGTGTAGCCCAGCGGGTGTGACCGATACCTACGTTACCTTTTAAGGGGTCTTGGTCGAGCAACTGTGCGAGCTTATGTAGTTTACCGACTACCTTACGTAGGTGTATTTCGTCACCATATATAGAAGCGACACCGGCAGAATCGTAGCCACGGTATTCGAGCTTCCATAGGCCAGATAATAGCACACTACTTATGTCACGTGGCCCTACATAGCCTATTATGCCGCACATTGTGTTAGTATGATGTCTTTGATATCCTGTAAGATGCGTGAGGTGGTGTGATCATCGGGTGTCTCAACCACAATGCGAACGATAGGTTCAGTATTTGATGGCCGTACATGTACCATTATTTTATCACGACGTAACCATAGGCCATCATCTTCACGTATGGTGTCGGGATTCAAGTATGCGATAAGTTTGGCCTTGGGTATAGTGGTGGATATTGGTAGCTTGTCCTTGATCATAGAATAATGAGGGAATCGGGTGAGTATTTCGGATAGTTTGCAACCTTCGTGTGCAAGTAACTCGAGTATCCTTGCGGTACCGATGAGCGCATCCCTTGTATAATGGAGTTGAGGGTCGATGATACCGCCATTGCCTTCACCACCAAGGATCGCGTGGGTTTCTAACATCTTGGCTACTACATGGGCTTCACCTACGGGGGTGCGAATGATGGGTGATGCAATGTGTTCGATCATCTGTGAAGTGGATAGATTTGTGACTATGGGGCCATGACGAGACTTACAGAGATGGTATGCAACCAACGGTAGTGTATATTCTTCACCTATGGGTACACCGTGGTCGGTGACTATGGAGAGACGATCGCCGTCTGCGTCGCTGGTGATACCAAGGTCAGCTTTGTGGTTAAGTACGGCTTGGGAGAGGTCAGTTAAATGTTGGGGGATGGGTTCAGGTAAGCGGGTGAAGCCACGACCGGGTTCACAGTTGATACATATATGGTCCACATTGAGTGCATCTAACAGCTTTGTGGCAGCTAACCCGAAGGAGCTGTTGAGCCCATCAACTACAACTTTGAAATGTCCACTACTTATTGATTTGGTGTCAACGAGCTCCAGTATGCGGTGGATGTGTCGCTCTATCATATGGTGATCGTAAGATATGGTGCCAAACTTGTCCCAAGATGCGATATGGTATCTATTTTGGTGATAAATTTGGTTGAGTTGTTGCACTTCTCGGGGTAATAAGAATCGACCATCGGGGTGAAGGAATTTGATACCGTTCCAGACTTCAGGGTTGTGGCTCGCAGTTATCATTATTCCGCCGGCGACATTGAGTTTGTGTGTGTTATAAATAAGTGTGGGTGTAGGTACTATACCGCCTATACGTACGTTGCTACCCGTAAGTAGTATGCCGCTTATTAGTGCATGTTCGAGTAAGTGGCTTGAACGGCGGCCGTCACGACCTATGAGTATGTCGCCACGAAAGTATGTGCCGATGGATTTGCCAAGTTGTACCATGATATCGGGTGTGAGCTCATCCGGTACGCGGCCACGTACACCGGAGATGCTAAAGATTATTGCCATCGATCGAATTTAACCTTATCGGTTACGGAATATTTGGGTACAAATAGTTGGCCATCACGTCGATAGGGGTGATAGTCTTCACCAGCGGGTACCAGTTTGGGGGACTCGTTCGGATAGCCTAATGCGATTATCGAAAATAGATCCAACTCTTTGGGTATGCCGAAATGGTGTATCAATAGATCTTTATTCGTGATGCTGCCAATCCATACGGCGCCAAGACTTTCGGCATGTGCTGCTAACAATATGTAAGTACATAAAGCGGCACAACTGGCGATACCGGGCCAATCCGGGCAACGGGCCTTCTCCCATAACACCAATAAGTAAGCGGAGGGCGCTTCATTATAGGGGGGTTTGCCAGCTAACCAAAGCGTATTCTCATAAATTAGTCGACATGAGCCTGTATCCTGTACAACAATAATGTACCAGGGTTGGGTGTTGCCTGCAGATGGTGCATATAGGGCGGTCTCTACAATACGATGTAGTTTATCTGAGGGTATTGGTCGATGCTCGAACCTACGTATTGAACGACGTTCGATTAGAAATTGGTGCATTTCAAAGTTGGCCATTAGAAGCAAGAAGAATAGCAGCATCCCATTAGGGTTTAAAAATTAAAACAATGGTGGATATTGTCAATGGATAGTTTACTTTGCCAGTATTTGCTTATATTGAAGTGATGAGGGTGATTGTTGCACCGTATGCGGGGTTCTGCTTTGGGGTAGAACGTGCACTCAAAATAGTGGAGAATGTGGTGCAACGTGCGAAACTACCTGTATACACGTGGGGACCTTTGATACACAATAAGATTGTGGTGGAGAAGCTGCAGAGTGAATATGGGGTCATACCTATAAGGGAGTTCGAGCATCCTCCTGGATACCTTATTCTGCGTACACATGGGGTGCCACCTGAGGTGGTAGATGAAGCTAAACGTAAAAGGTTCATCGTGGTGGATGCTACTTGCCCGTTTGTGGCTAAAGTGCATCGATATGTGAAGCTATTGATGGATGAAGGGTATGCGGTTGTAATAGCGGGTGATAAGCTACATCCGGAGGTACGTGCTACACTCGGTTATGTGGGGGGTGGTGCATATGTGGTGGATGATCGTGAGGCTACATCACGCATACCGGTATGCAAGAAGATAGGGGTGGTGGCACAGACGACGATGCGGCTGGATATCTATAAAGAGATAATCAGTGTGCTTGTTACGAAATGCGAGGAGTTAAAGATATTTAATACTATCTGTGATGCCACAATACGGCGACAGGAGGCAGGTATAAAAGTGGCCAACAATGTAGACGTTATGTTGGTGGTAGGTGATCGTCAAAGTGCGAATACGAGACAGTTGACCGATATGATAAAGCGGGCAAATCCGCGTACCTATCATGTTGAAGGACCGGAAGAGGTTAATCCATCGTGGTTTAACGATGCGGAGTGTGTGGGGGTGACTGGGGGAGCATCTACACCAAGCTGGCTTATTGACAAAGTGGTTGATAAGGTTAAATCTTTTAGACAATGACAAAAAGGAGGTAAATGTAATGGTAGAGGATGGTGTTTTGATGGAGTTGATTGAGGATAAGTTTTATGAACCCAAAACGGGTGAGGTGGTCTCGGGGAAGGTTGTACACATAGGTAAACGTGATGTGATCGTCGATATAGGGGCGAAGAGCCAGGGAGCGATACCCATTACGGAGTTCAAGAAGGACGAGAAGGTAGAGGTGGGGCAGGAGATATTGGTGTATATCGAGGCGCTCGAAACCGAAGAGGGGTACATAAAGGTGTCAAAACTGAAGGCGGAACAGCTTGAGGCATGGCGTAAGCTGCGTGAAGCATTTGAGAATGATGGTGTAGTTGAGGGTGAAGTGAAGAAAGTGGTGAAGGGTGGATTTATGGTCGATATAATGTCGGTATGGGGGTTCCTTCCTATGAGTCATGTTGGACAGCAGCTCGATCGGCCAGAGAAGTTGTTGGGTACGACACTGAAGTTCAAGATATTGCGGTGCAATGAGCAGCGACGTAATTTGGTGGTCTCACATAGGGAGTATCTTGAAGAGGAAGAACGGCGACGTCGTGAAGAGATAGTGCGTAGGTTTCAGATAGGTGCGGTGAAGGAAGGTGTGGTCAAAAGTATTGTACATACGGGTGCAATAATACAGATAGAGGATATAGAGGCGTTTATGCATATCGGGGATATGTCATGGACAAGGATATCACATCCGTCGGAGGTGCTTAAGCTTGATGATAAAGTTAAGGTGAAGATACTGGAGGTTGACCCTGATACGGGTAAGGTGTTTGTGGGGATGAAGCAGTTGATGCCTCACCCATGGGAGAATATTGAGAAAAAGTATCCAGTAGGTTCGGTGGTTAAGGGGAAGGTGGTGGCTATCGTCAACTATGGTGCATTCATAGAGCTGGATAAGGGTATAGAGGGGTTACTACATATATCGGAACTATCGTGGACACGTAGGATAAAGCATCCATCGGAGGTGTTGTCGGTTGGCGATATTGTTGAGGTTAAGGTGCTGGAGATTAATAAAGAGGAGCAAAAGATATCGCTCAGCTTGAAGCAGCTTATGCCGGATCCATGGGAAGCGATAGAGACTAAACATCCCATAGGGTCGATTGTTGTGGGTAGGGTGGAACTTATACTGCCATATGGGGTGGTGGTGGCGTTGCCGGATGAGCTTGAAGGGTTCATACACATAAGTGATATATCGTGGACACAAAAGATAGAACATCCATCAGAGGTATTCCGTAAGGGACAAAAAGTTAAGGCACGTGTGTTGGGGTATGATCGTGAGATGCGGCGAATAATATTGGGGTATAAACAATTGACAGAAGATCCGTTGGTGATATTTCAACGACATCATCCAGTTGGATCAATAGTTAGGGCTAAGGTTGTGGCTCTATTGGAAAAGGGTATACTTGTGGATGTAGGGGGTGGGTTGAAGGGGTTCATACCGATGGAGTTGCTGATGGAAACGGATCCTAAGAGATGGCCAGATACATACAGGGTGGGTAAGACAATACAGGTGGGGGTTAAGGATATAAATCCGAGCCGCCGTAGGCTTATACTATCGGAGAGGATGTATGAGGAATGGCTTGAACGACAGCTTATACATAGGTATCGTAGGGTGAAAAGCCCGGTGAGGGAGAAGGAGGAACGAAGGATTGAGTTACCTGAGGAGCTGGATAAGCTGATTGACGAATCAGAGGAAAATAAAGAGAAGTAAGGGTGAGAGCTTCGGTGATAATCCCTACTTACAATAGGGCGAAAATATTGATTAAGTGTGTGGATGCATTGATGGAGCAAACTTTTGACGACTATGAGGTTATAGTGGTGGATGATGCATCAACTGATGATACAGAGGAACAAATAAGAAGGTACCCTGTCCGATATGTGAGGTTGGAGGAGAGGAGTGGGCCTGCACATGCACGTAATGTGGGGATCGAATTGGCTGAAGGGGAGCTGATAATTTTTGTCGATAGTGATGTGATAGTGGCACCTGAATTTGTGCAGGATCATGTGGAGATACACGAAGAGAGGGGTGATATCATTTTACAAGGTATGGTATATCATGTGCGTGAGCTACCGAGGAGGCCCAGTTTCAGATACTTGATACCGAATGGTATATGTTGGCATGTATTTATTACACAGAATGCATCGGTTAAAAAGAGGTGGCTGTTGGAGGTGGGTGGGTTTGATGAACAGTTGGGTGCATTTATGGGGTACCATGATCTGGATTTGGGGTTGCGGTTGCAGGAGTTGGGGTTACCGATGGTACATGCGTTTCGTAGGTGTAGGGCATATCATGTGGATGGCCCGCCGATGGAGTTGGACGAGTTTATACGTAAATCGTACGAACGCGGTAAAACTGCATATGCGTTTGTGAGACGGTTCGGTAGGCGTGGTGAACGTATCGCACATACACGTAAGGCGCTCATTATATCACATGTGTTAAAAACAGAACGGTGGGTCGAAGGTAGAGGGGTACGTAGGGTGATGGCGGAGTTTGCATGTGTATCACCAATATACCAGTTGTTGAAAGGTATCATACGGTATCATTATAGGGCTAAGGGGATATTAGAGGCTATGGACTTGTGGGGTGGACAAAATACGTTAAATTTATTGGCAATAAGGGGGAAGTATGAAAGTGGCAGTGGGAGCGGATCATCGTGGGTTCGAAATTAAAAATAGGATAAAAGAGTATCTTATGGGAAAAGGTATAGAAGTTGTGGATTTTGGTACTGATACGAGGGAGAGATGTGATTACCCGGATTATGGGATACCGGTGGCAGAGGCGGTTGCTAAAGGGGAGGTGGATTTGGGTATACTTTGCTGTGGTACGGGGGTGGGTATGAGTATTGTTGCGAACAAAGTTAAAGGTATACGAGCGGGGGTGGTGTGGAATGAGGAGTTGGCGGAACTTGCACGTAAGCATAACGATGTGAATGTGTTGGTGATACCAACAGATTATGTTGAACCAGAAGCTGTAACTAAGATGGTGGATAAATGGATGGAGACGGAGCCATTGGGTGATGTGTATGCGAGACGTAGAGAGAAGATACATCAATATGAAGATAAATGGGTGAGTAAGGATGAGCTTGAGCAAGCACTTAAGTTGGCCAAAAAGTGGGAAAAGGAAGCACGTCACTGGCAAGCGATAGCATGGAGAAGGTGATGTTAGAGCTACTTAAAAAGACGGATCCGGAGATATACAATGCAGTAAAAGGTGAACTCGAACGTCAACGTAATAACCTGGAGCTTATAGCATCGGAGAACTTTCCGTCACTGGCGGTACTTGTTACGATGGCGAGTGTGATGAATAACAAATATGCGGAGGGTTACCCTGGTAAACGCTATTATGGGGGGTGTGAGTGGATGGATGTGGTGGAAAGCTTGGCAATAGAGCGGGCGAAGAAGTTGTTTGGTGCAGAACATGTGAACGTACAACCGCTGTCGGGGGTGCCGGCAAATCTGGCTGCATACATGGCGGTGGCTAAACCTGGTGACACTATAATGGGGTTGACGTTGTCACATGGTGGGCACCTATCGCATGGACATAAGGTGAGCTTCTCGGGGATACTATTTAATGCAGTACAGTATACTGTGAATCGTGAGACTGAGCTTATAGATTATGAACAGCTACGTAAGGTGGCACATGAGGTTAGACCCAAGATAATTGTGTCGGGGGCGAGTGCATATCCGCGGGTTATAGATTTTAAGAAGTTTCGTGAGATAGCGGATGAGGTGGGTGCATACCATGTTGCGGATATTGCACATATAGCAGGGTTGGTGGTGGCAGGGTTGCATCCATCACCTATACCGTATGCTGATATTGTGACTACTACGACACATAAGACATTGAGGGGGCCTCGTAGTGCAATAATAATGTGTAAACAGGAGTTGGCACGTGCGGTAGATAAGTGGGTTTTCCCGGGGTTGCAGGGTGGGCCACACATGCATGTGATAGCGGCGAAGGCGGTATGCTTTAAAGAGGCGATGCAGGATGAGTTTAAGGAGTATCAGAAACAGATTGTTAAAAATGCGAAAGCTATGGAGGAGACATTTAAAGAGCTGGGGTATAGGTTGGTGAGCGGTGGTACGGATACGCATCTGTTGTTGGTGGATCTGAGGAGTAAAGGTATTACAGGTAAGGAGGCGGAGGAGGCACTCGATAAAGCTGGTATAACGGTTAATAAAAATACCATACCGTATGATCCACAGAAGCCGTTTATTGCATCGGGAATAAGGATAGGTACGCCGGCGATCACTACAAGGGGGATGAAGGAAGCCGAAGCTCGTAGGATAGTGGAGCTCATCGATAGGGTATTGTCTAATGTGGGAAGAGAACAGATTTATAAAGAAGTGCGACAGGAAGTTAATAAGATGTTGAAGGAGTTCCCGTTATATCCAGAGCTTAGACTATGAAAGGAGTTAGGAGACCACCGTGGGATGCATACTTTATGCAGATAGCGGAGTTGGTGGCAACGAGGTCTACGTGTTTGCGACGTGCGGTGGGTGCAGTGATCGTCAAAAATAAGCGTATACTTACGACGGGGTATAATGGGCCACCGGAGAAGTTGCCACACTGTGATGAGATTGGTGGATGCATACGGGAGAAATTACATGTACCGCCGGGTGAACGGCAGGAGCTATCACGTGCAGTACATGCAGAACAGAATGCCATTATACAAGCGGCGAAATTGGGTATATCTATAGATGGGGCTACACTTTATACGACACATTTTCCATGTTTTATATGTGCGAAGATGTTGATAAATGCGGGGATCAAACGAATAGTATATAAGGAGGGGTATCCGGATGAGTGGGCAAGACAGATATTGGAAGAAGCAAAAATAGAGGTGGTGAAGTTTGGTGAGGAGGTAACATGAGAGTACTCAATATTCTGCTGAATATCGCAATAATAATTGGGTTGGTGGTGTTGGGGTATCTGGTGATATACCCTCAATATGCAGAACGGATAGAGCGTAGCAAAAAATACGATGTGTGGGTGAATATGCATATACTGCAGGGGGCGGTTGAGAAGTATGCAGCGTATCATGAGGGGATTTACCCCACAACGTTGGATACCATTATTAAGTATATGGAAGAGGAGCCGATCAACCCGTACACTGGTAAGAGTCTAATCGATAGAATAGTTCGATATCCAGGTGATACGCTGGGGGTGGGTGAATATTACGTAGTACATGATACAGTGGTGGAGGGGGATTCGTTCGTTGTGGTTGAAGATACGTTGGGGCCGGGTGATGTGGTGCCAGCAGGTGATACGGTTGTGTTTTATGGGATTAGAGTGTTTGAATACGAAAGTTATGACGAGCCTAAGGGGAAGACGGGGGATAGCAAAAATGCGACACTGCGTGGGCCTATGGGGACACTTGCATATGGGTATTATGATCCATCGAAGAAGGGGTTACCGATCAGTTATGGGATATTGGGGTTCGATCGAAAAGGTATGCCGTTGCATGAGGTGAAGCCAAATGGTGAAATAGAACTGTACGTGTTATATCCGGAAGAAGAATAATATGTGAGGATAGAATATAGTTTCACAGGAGGAAATATGAGTATAGGGTGGACCGAAATATTGTTGATACTGTTTATCATACTGATACTGTTTGGGGCAAAGAGGTTACCCGATATAGGTAGATCGCTTGGCCACAGTATACGTGAGTTCCGTAAGGCACTACGTCACGAGGAAGAGGATAAAACAGATTAGAGTTTAGCGGGGTCGAGCACCCATATCTCAGTAGTGGCTGGTAAGTGGGAGATTTCTACTTCGGAGGTACCTAAACGTTTAACGTTGGGCTGTCTTTTGATGAAATCGTCTACTGGGGCGATGGGGAAATCGACTGCGGGGGTTTTGAAATGCATGGGGATGACGAGTTTGGGGTTGAGCACCTTTAGTACTTCGTGTGCTTCACGGCTGTCGATTGTGTAGAAGCCACCTACTGGTATGAGTAATATGTCGATAGGGGATAATTGTTGTGCATCAGCTGCGGTAAGAGTATGGCCAAGGTCACCGAGGTGCGCTATATGGAAGCCATCGACTTCCATTGTGAAGATGATGTTTTCACCACGCTCGCGACCGAAGGATTTGTCGTGGTAAACCTTGATACCTTTGATGCGGATGCCTTTGACCTCGTGTGTGCCGGGTGTTTTGATAACTGTGGGTGACCCCCTTACTGAGGCTACATGGTTATGGTCAGCATGATCGTGTGATATGGTTACTATGTCGGCGGGTTCATCGATGGGCTTGTAGTTTAGGCTACCGTAGGAACCGGGTTCGTAAGGGTCGGTGATGATTTTGGTACCTTTGGAATCCTCTATCAGGAAGCTTGCATGGCCGTAGAATTTGATCTTCATTGTACCTCCTTTATGTAATTAAAAATAACTCAATTCATATGGAGGCAACCGTATTACACTTAAGAGATGGGAGGTGATTGACCTTGATGGAATATGGTTAAATTTGTAGATGAGGGTGAGTGCAAATGCCGGTGTAGCTCAGTGGTAGAGCAACGCATTCGTAATGCGTGGGTCGAGGGTTCGAATCCCTCCACCGGCTATGTTTTATGTTAGTATATTTTTTCATAATAGGGGTTGTGGTGGCAAAGTTGGATATACTGGGGAATAAGGCATTTAAAACCGATATGTTGCGTAGGGAGGTGCTCGCTATAAAGGAGGGTGACCATGTGGATGAGGTTGATATAAGGCGTGCAAAGAGTATGCTGGAAAATTTCTATCACAATAAAGGGTTCTGGGGGAGTAAAGTGGATATGATGGTGGTACGTAAGGATAGCCTTGTGTACATATACTTCTACATAGAGGAGGGTTTCCCTATGAGTGTGAGGGAGATAGAGTTGAGAGGTACAGAGGGTGATGCGTTCTGTAGTAAGGATATGCTGGCAATCAGGGAGGGTGAGATATATGATTATAGGAAAATATTGGTGTCGATGTTGAGGTTACGGCAATTGTATGAGTTGCATGGGTATCCGGAGGCAGAAGTAGATTATGAATGTGAACGCATAGGAGCGTATGAGGTGCGGTTGGTGTTTAAAGTGAAGAAGGGGCCACAGGTTAGGATAGGGGAGATAGAGGTATGTGGTAACTCCAGGGCACGTAAAGATATGATACTTAGGGAAGCGGGTATTAAAGAGGGGGAGCTATATTCAACAAAAAGGGTAGACGATGCGCAGTCACGTCTATATATGACAGGATTGTTTGATAAGGTGGAGGTGGTTACTGAGCGGATGGATTCTACCAGAATGAAGTTGATATTCAAGGTGAAGGAACGTAAGCCACGATGGGTGAAGGGTGAATTCGGTATAGGTGGTTTCATAGAAACTTATGCATCAATAGGGTGGGGGTATGATAATCTGTTTGGGTGGGGTGAGAAGTTACAGCTGGAAGTTAGATACTTTACTAACTTTAAAGGTGGGTATGATTGGCGATTGTATAGCAGGTATACAACGCCTTATTTTCTGAAGTTTAGATGGAATCTATCGGTGACACCATTTTATGAGCTAAAGCATAGGGTGGTACCGGATTATGAGATAAGGACATGGGGGGTGAGGGGTGAGACCAAACGCGGTATCACACAACATGTTATGCTGTACCTGGCGTATGACCAGAAATGGCGTAGAATAAGTATGGGGGGGATACGTCAAATGGTGGTAACGCAGTCACTTATAGATACGAGTGAGATAACAAATGTGGTGAGTGCAGATATATTGATAGATACGAGAGATAATCCGTTGAGGCCGGAACGTGGTGTGTTGGGTAGGTTAGGGTTGCGGTATGCGGGGTATAGGTTAGGGGGGGATAATGACTTCGAGGAGATGGGGGTTGAGTTCAGCTGGTATCATAAATATGAATTTATGTTGGTGGCAACAAGGGTTAAGCTTGCAGGTAAGTTAAGTGGTAGGTTGCCACAACTTGATAGGTACTTTTTGGGTGGCCCCTATAGCCTTAGGGGGTACGAAACGGA
Source organism: Caldifarciminota bacterium (assembly GCA_021158725.1). Classification (GTDB taxonomy): domain Bacteria; phylum Hydrothermota; class UBA3073; order NMUJ01; family NMUJ01; genus NMUJ01. The sequence continues at coordinate 137,885 of JAGGUB010000044.1, forward strand.
TGGGTTGGGTCAACCCTATGGTAAAGAGAATATGGTAGTATCAAATATTGAGGTTAGGATGAGGTTGCCGGGTGACTTCATGATGGTGTACTTCGTAGATGTGGGAGGAGTGGGGGATGGTGTATTATGGGAATGGTTACGTAGCATCAAAAGGCCATATGTGGATGTGGGGTTTGGGCTATGGAAGTATCTGGTTGTAGGTGTGGTGAGGTTAGATATAGCTATGCCGGTGGTACCACAGACGGGAGGTATGAAGTGGTGGTTGGTGTTTGGTGAACCATTCTGATGGGTATACGGGAGCTACATAGGCAGTTTGTAGAAAAACGGGTTAGTGTGAGTGAGGTTGTGAGAGGTTATATCGATAGAATACGGAAGAGTAGATTGAATGCCTACATTACGGTGTTTGAAGAGGAGGCGTTGGAGTGTGCGAAACGGGTAGATGATAAAATAGCATGTGGTGATAAAGTGGGGATACTGGAGGGTATACCTGTGGCGGTTAAAGATAACATTTGTGTGAAGGGGTATCCTACGACGTGTGGGTCGAAGATACTGGAGAGGTTCGTCCCTCCATATGATGCAACGGTTGTGGAGAGGTTGAAGCAACAGGGTGTGATAATGTTGGGTAAGACAAATATGGATGAATTTGCGATGGGATCGTCAAACGAATATTCGTATTTTGGACCCACACTTAACCCAATAGATGAAGAGCGTGTACCGGGGGGATCGAGTGGTGGGTCGGCGGCTGCAGTGGGTGCGGGTGAGGCGTTGGTGGCATTGGGTTCGGATACGGGAGGGTCGATACGGTTGCCGGCTGCATATTGTGGGGTGGTGGGGCTTAAGCCAACGTATGGGAGGGTGTCACGATATGGGTTGGTGGCGTTTGCGTCGTCGCTCGATCAGATAGGGCCAATAGCGGGTGAGGTGGAGGATGTGGCGATCCTATTGCAGGTGATTGCGGGGTTCGATGAGAGGGATTCGACGAGTTTGGATGCAGAGGTGCCTAATTATCTGGAGGAGATGCAGGGTGAGGTAAGTGGGTGGAGGATAGGGTTGCCAAAGGAGTATTGGGGTGAGGGTATCGATGATGCGATTAAGGCAACCGTACGTGATGCAGTGAGGGAATGGGAGAAGCTGGGTGTTAGGGTGAAGGAGATATCACTACCACATACGAAATATGCGATACCTACGTATTACTTGATTGCTACAGCGGAGGCATCGTCTAATCTTGCACGATACGATGGTATAAGGTATGGGTTGAGTTGTGACGGTGGTACAACGCAGGAGGTGCACGTGAATACCAGGACAGAGGGGTTTGGTGATGAGGTTAAACGTAGGATAATGTTGGGTACGTTTGCACTTAAGGCCGGCTATAAGGAGGAGTATTATTTGAAAGCGACACAGGTGCGTGAATTGATACGGGGTGATTTCATGAAGGCGTTTGAGGAGGTGGATTTGATGGTTACACCCACAGCGCCGGTGTTGCCATTTAAGTTGGGCGAACGTGTAAAAGATCCGTTGGCCATGTATATTGTGGATGTATTAACAGTGGGGGTTAATCTTGCTGGGTTGCCAGCTATATCAATACCATATGGTGAGGTGGAGGGGTTGCCAGTAGGTGTACAGATAATAGGGCCGTTTCTGGGTGAATCGAAGATATTGAGGTTGGCATATGCGTTGGAACGGGTGACTCGTTAAATGCGATTTTCGGTGGTTGAATCAAAGAAGTGCAAACGAGTGGGGTTAAACTTTATGGTTATTGAATCACCGATCCTATAGGCGTGGTGAGGTGCTACCCTTGCTACTATGCTGTGGGGGCCAATATCGAGATAGAGTAGGGTTTCGTGGCCAAGGGGTTCGATCAACTTTATGGTCGATTGGAAACCATCGGTGGAGTGTTGTACGTCTTCGGGACGGATGCCGAGGATGACGGATTTGCCAGTATAGGGTAGTAGCTTGGAACGCCAGGATTCGGGTATGGGTAAGTTGATGGGAGGGGCGACAAATCGTAGGCCTTCAGCTTGTACGATTTTGCCGGTGACGAAATTCATGGGTGGGCTACCGATGAACCCGGCGACGAATTTGTTTGCAGGTTCATTATAGAGTTGCATGGCGGGTGCTATCTGTTGGATTTCACCTTCGTTGAGCACAACTATGCGTTGTCCCATGGTCATCGCTTCTATCTGGTCATGGGTTACGTAGATCATGGTGGTACCCAACTCTTTGTGTAGGGCGGAGAGTTCGGCACGTGTTTGGACACGGAGTTTGGCATCGAGGTTGGAGAGTGGTTCGTCGAACAGGAATACGGCGGGATTGCGAACGATGGCACGACCGACAGCTACACGTTGTTGTTCGCCACCTGAAAGGTCACGTGGTCGACGTGACCAGAATTTGCGGATATTTAGCATGGTGCTGGCTTTTTCGACACGCTCATGTATGTAAGCGCGACGATAGCGACGTAACCTGAGTGCGAACGCCATATTGTCGTAGACTGTCATATGTGGGTATAATGCATAGTTTTGGAACACCATGGCGACGTTGCGATCCTTGGGTGGTACATCATTGACTAATCTATCACCGATGTAGATCTCACCGGTGGTGGGGGTCTCGAGGCCAGCAATCAACCGTAGGATGGTGGATTTGCCACAACCGGATGGGCCAACAAGTACGATGAATTCGCCATCCTTTACGTGTAGGTCGAGATCCCTTACAGCGACTACGTTGCCTTCGAATATCTTCGTAACCTCTCTAAGTGTAACGCTGGCCATGTCATAGAGATATACGGTATGTGAGGGTGGTCAACCCATGATGTTGAGCGAGATTATAAATTGATACGATATACGCCTGGTGTTATGCCAAACTTGTCTTCATATAGGTGGGTGAGCTCTTGGATGTAAGGGGAGGGGTCGCCCTTCAACAAGTGTATGGTGGCACCACCGAAGCCTGCACCCATAAGGCGAGCACCGAGGCAACCCAACCGCTTACCGGTATCGACGAGGAAGTTGAGTTCGGGACAGCTAACTTCATAGAGGTGACGTAGGCTTTCGTGTGATTCGAACAGTAGCTCGCCAAGCTTTGTGTAGTTGGATTCGCGGAGGGCGGATTCGGCATCCAGTACACGTAGGTTCTCTTCTACGATGTGTTTGAGCCGTTTACGTAGTGTGGGTGAAAGTGGTAGGTTATCGATGATGTGTGGGGGTACCTCACGTAGTAGCTTGTATTCGGGGTGGTGTTTCTTTAAAAGCTCGATACCGGCTTCGGCTTCGGCACGCCGTTTGTTGTATTCGGAGGCGGCGAGGGCACGTTTGACCTTGGTGTCGATGACAAGGATTGTGAAGTTTGTGGTATCGAACTGCA
>JAGGUB010000037.1 GCA_021158725.1 Caldifarciminota bacterium
ATGCTTCAATGTAAACAGGTTCACGTAGTAGCTCCTCCAATGCTATGATTGCGGGGTTGAACCTTTCGATGTGCCCCACCTGTAGGACGAGGTTTTTCGATCTCGCAAGCTGAATCAGGTCATCGACCTCCTCCAAGGATTGAGCTAATGGTTTCTCCACAAACGTATGTATACCTTTTGAGAGCGCTCGTTTGGCAATAGGATAGTGTGAAGGTGTAGACGATGCTATACTTATGGCTTCTACATTATCAAGCAATGCATCAAGTGAATCAAACCATTTAGTACCATATTTCTGTGCTATGTTTATGGCACGTGATACATTGATATCGTAGATACCCACAAGATATGCATTGGGGATTTCTTTCCAAACCCTTACGTGATGCTTACCGAACCTACCTACTCCTACAACACCTACTTTCATCGGACGACTCCTCTTTTTGACTCCATGATAAATTTTATAAGATATTCCACATGGTGATCCATCTGTAGCTCCTTCTGAACCATAGCTATAGCTTGCTGTAAGTTATATTTGGTTGAAAACAGGAGCCTAAACGCTTTATGGAGGCGATCGATCTCATAGGGTGCAAAGTTGTGTCGCCTTAAACCCACACGATTTACATCAACTACACGGAGTGGCTCACCTGCAACCAATGCATATGGGGGTACATCTTTGGGCACCCTATAGCCACCTGCTACCATAGCGTATGCACCTATACGTACAAATTGGTGGATAGGACATAAACCGCTTATAAATGCGTGATCTTGTACCTCAACATAGCCCGCGAGTTGACTTGCGTTGGCGATCACAATACCGTTACCTAATCGACAATTATGTGCAATATGGACGTAAGCCATGATGAAGTTGTCATCCCCAATGATGGTTTCATTACCTGCACCTGTAGCTCGATGTATGGTCACGAATTCGCGTATGATGTTGCGGTTGCCAATCCTTACGCGGGTGGGTTCATCTCCGTAATTTACGTCTTGAGGTGCAAACCCTATCACCACATATGGATAAATTTGATTATCTTCACCGATTATGGTATTTTCGGCAATATAAGAGTATGCACCTATTTTGGTACCGTTACCTATTGTGACGTTTTTCTCAATAATCGCACCATACCCTATTTCTACATCTTCACCCAACGAAGCTGTGGGATGGATGAGAGCTTCATGGACACCTTTAGTCATGAGTTCTTTATAAAATTAGGTAATAGAAGCAATCGTCAATATTTTACTTGACTTACCCCCTATATTGGTTATATAATTTAAGCTCGGGGCGTGGCGCAGCTTGGTAGCGCGTCTGGTTTGGGACCAGAAGGTCGGTGGTTCAAATCCACTCGCCCCGAGTTATTTTACCATAGGAGGATAGTATGGACGTAAGCGAATATGAACCTTCCTTCCTTGAGGTGATAGATTCCCTTAAACAACGTACTGACTATGCAGATTTGAGATGGGTCGAACACACACACGAATATATTGAGGTTAAGAATGGTGAAGTAGTTGCCTTAGCACGCTCGTCAGATATGGGGTTCGGTATACGTGTGTTATACAAAGGCGCGTGGGGGTTTGCTTCATCATATGATTTAACCCCAGATAGCATCAGGGAGGTTGCAGACAAAGCGCTATCAATCGCACAGGCAAGCTATCGACTTATACGTGAGCCAGTACGGTTGGCACCCGAAGATGTGCATATTGATACTTACGTGAATCCGGTGAGGGTTGACCCTTTTACTGTAGCGATCGACGATAAGCTTGACTTATTGTTCAAAGTGGATAGCGCATTGAGGCACCCTCATATACCAATACGTGAGGTATTCATGGATTTATGGCGTGAACGTAAGTTGTTCATCAACACGGAGGGGTCTAAGATATTCCAAGACATTACGCATACTGGTGCAGGCATGCAGGTAACCGCATTCGGTGAGGATATGCAGGTAAGGAGCTATGGTAACTTCAAAGCTGCAGGTTACGAATATCTTGAAGAACTCGACCTTATCTCGCATACGGATAGGGTGAAAGAAGAGGTGTTGGCACTCACAAAAGCACCTGTACCTGATGAAGCTGTTAAGGATATCATAATTGCAGGTGATCAATTAGCGCTCCAGATACATGAGTCATGTGGTCACCCAATAGAGCTTGATCGTGTATTGGGTACAGAGGCGAGCTTCTACGGTACGTCATTCCTTACATTGGATAAGCTTGGCAAGTTTCAATATGGGTCGAAACACGTAAACATAGTAGCGGATGCTACCCATAAGGATGCATTGGGTGGGTTCGGCTATGATGACGAAGGTGTGAAGGCACAACGTACCGATATTGTGCGTGAGGGTGTATTTGTGGGATACTTGACCTCACGTGAAACTGCAAGCATACTCGGGCAACGTAGCAATGGTGCTATGCGTGCATCGAGTTGGAACCGCATACCTCTCATTAGGATGACATCGATCGACCTTGAACCCGGTGAGTGGGAGCTTGAAGATATGATCGCCGATATCAAAGACGGTATATACTTTGAGACTAATAAGTCGTGGTCAATAGATGAGAAACGACTTAATTTCCAATTTGGTACCGAAATAGCGTGGGAGATCAAAAATGGTAGACGAACACAGGTGTTACGTAATGCAATATATACAGGGATAACACCTGAGTTTTGGCGTTCATGTGATGCTATAGCTAATAAGAAATATTGGCAAATATATGGAGTACCGGGGTGCGGTAAGGGTGAACCCGGTCAAAGTATGCGGGTATCACATGGTACTGCACCTGCAAGGTTTAGGAAAGTACGTGTGGGGTACAAAAATGAAAGATAAACTTTTTGCTGTGGGTGAGGTGATCCTCAATGCATCAACCGCTGACGAGACAGAGGTGTTACTTTTTGGGACAAAGTCACAGCTGACGAGGTTTGCCAATTCCGTCATACATCAAAACGTGTATGAGGAGAATGTTGAAATCACCGTACGTGCGATAGTTGATAAACGTATAGGGGTGGTAAGCGTCAACCTCAGTGCGTTGGAGGAGCCATCGGAGTTGGCTAAGCTGGCAAAAGAGGTAGCCGAACGTACGCCAAAGGTGGTGGATTTCGAGCATCTTCCTTCACCTGCACCAGTAAGAGAGGTACAGTCGTATTTTTCGAGCACCATAGAGGTGACGCCAGCAGATAAGGCGTCAGTCATTGAGAAACTCGTCAAACGTGCCACACCGTTGGGTATTACATTGTCTGGTGTATACGAGACATCTGAAATCCATACGGTGATACTTAATTCCAACGGTATATCGCTTTACTATCCGGGTACATGGGCTGTATTTAAGGTTGTCAGCTTATCTGATACGAGTCAAGGCTATGCGGTACAATGTGAGTTAGATGCAGCTAAGTTAGAGCCTGAGAAGGTGGGGGAGAGGTCGATCGAAAAATGTGATAAGGGTAAAAATCCCAGAGATATAGAGCCCGGTAAATATGACATTGTGGTGGAACCGTATGGGATGGCAGAGATATTATCGTGGTTGGCGTGGTTAGGGTTGGGTGCATTGTCAGTAATAGAGAAGCGTAGCTTTCTATGCGATAGGTTTGGCTCACAAGTGGCGAGTGAGGTCTTCACACTATATGATGATGGGTATCATCCGTTGACATTTCCGTGGCCGTTCGATTTCGAAGGTGTACCCAAGAGGAAAGTTGTGATAATAGAAAACGGTATAGCCAAGGACGTGGTGTACGATTCGTATACCGCAAAGAAGCTGAACAAGGAGAATACCGGGCATGCGGTTACACCGGAAGCGAGTAGAAAGATAGGCCCTATACCATCTAACTTGGTGGTTGAACCCGGTAGCTCGACGGTTGATGAGCTGGTTGCCAGTGTATCACGTGGCCTGTATGTGACGAAATTTCACTATGTGAACGGAATGATCAATCCCAGGGAAGCTATATTTACGGGTATGACACGTGGTGGTGTATTCTATATTGAAGACGGTAAGATACGGTATCCGGTGAAGAACTTGAGGTTCACTGAAAGCATGCTGACAGCATTTAAGCATATAGAAAAGGTGGGCAATGACCTCACTCGCGTAGGACTTGAGTCGGAGATCGGTGCATATGCGGTACCAAGTATGTTGATTAGGGGGTTTAATTTTACCGGTAAAACCGAGTATTAATTGGAGGCTATATGAGTTTAGCTGAAATATTGGCACGAGGTGGGTATATAGTATGGATATTGGGGGTGGTATCGGTGATATTGGTGGCGTTAATAGTTGAACGTGCATTAAGTTACAGGAAATATAGATATCTGAAGATAATATTGAACCAGGCAAAAGAGACGTTGGATATCAATACACTGTTACAACTTGAGGCTGAATATGGGGGTGACCTTCTACGTAAGTTAACAACAGCTGACAAGGAAGAAAGTGAAACCCTACTTAAAGCTACCAAACAGGAGCTTGAACGCCATCTTGCAGGTATAGCAACGATTGCAAGCATAGCACCGCTGTTGGGCTTTCTCGGTACTGTTACAGGGATGATAAAGGCGTTCATGCAGATACAGAGGTTGGGAGGAAACGTAAATCCGTCAGTACTGGCGGGTGGCATATGGGAGGCACTTGTAACAACGGCGGTGGGATTAGCTATAGCGATACCGGCGGTTGCATTTTATAACTGGTTTGTGGCAAGGGGAGCCACCATATATGAGAATGTGGAAGAGCTTATACGGATTGTGAGGTACCACAAGGATGAAACGCGAGTATCTTAGGGCACTCAACCCCATATCATTAGCTGATATTGTATTGTTGCTCATTATATTTTTTCTGCTAACTTCAACTTATGTGCTCGAACCTGGGATAAGGGTGCGTTTACCCAAGACACGATTTGTTGAAGCAGTAACCGAACGTGAGGCACGCGTATCGATAACACGTGAAGGTAGACTATTCCTGAACGATCAACCAGTAACTTTTAGCAATTTGGGGGTTAATCTCGAGCAACTGTTACCCACGTTACGTGAGCCTGTACTCATAATACGTGCGGATAAGGATGTACGTGTCGATATGTTGGTGAGGGTCATGGATATTGCACGTGGTGCAGGTTA
>JAGGUB010000106.1 GCA_021158725.1 Caldifarciminota bacterium
ACAGACATGAGTCCATAGACCTTACCTTCATGTTCCAACCGTATAGCCATCGTCCCCTTGTCACAACACTTCTCTACTAACGGGCAATTACCGCATCTTGTACGCTGATCCTGTATCACTACCACCTCCGCTTGCGATAATGCCAGTCCCCCACATACAGGTAACACACCATGTTCTAATTGCTTAATTAATGGTTGAAACGCTTTACCCAACCCCGCCTCTACGTTCGTCACAAGCTTACCGGATTCATCCATAAGAGCGATCCATACATGGTAGTAACCTCTTGTTTCAACAAGAGCATCACAGATCCCCTTAAGCAGCCGATTGCGGTCTCTCTCCCTTGTGATAAGCTGGTTAACTTCCCGTATACCGTATAATACTGCGTTAATATGTTTTAACCTCTCCTCCGCACGTACTTGCGCGGTGATATCTATCAATATACCAACAATAGATGGCCGACCACGATAAATTATAGCTGTGTCATAGACTTCAACATGGATAATCTCACCATCCTTCTTTATCCCTCTGAAATTATAGCGAATGGTTTCAACCTCTCCTGATATCTGCTTACGAATGTTCTCCTCCACATGTGGCCAATCCTCCGGCAACACCAGCTCCTTGGGCCCTTTCTTGTCGATTAGCTCCTCAACAGTGTATCCAAATATTTCAGCCAACCTGGGGTTCACATATTTGAATATACCATCTTGTATCAGGTAGATACCGACCGATGCTTTCTCAGTTAACTCTCTCATTTGCCCTACTTCCTTCAGTATTGCTGCCTATTTTTTGTTGAATGATCAACACCCATCAAATCTAATTTCTATAATCTCTTGTCAATCCCATGCATCATGACAACTCACCGTACCTTTTGTGATCCTTTCGAATTCATCTTTCAGCTTACTGTATTTATCGTCGATATCCCTTGCTTTGTTGAACGCATTCCGCAGGTGCCCATAGAAGGTTTGCCAATCCCTATCGATTTCACCGAATATCCTGTTTAATACCACAAGATCCTTCCTTATGCGAGCTGCCTCTTCTGACAGCTTTTTTGCCTCCACACCCGCCTTTATGAGTTCTATCCTCTGTGCCAATGTAAGCGGTGACGTGATTATCACACCACGGGTGGCAAACTCACGCATCATATCGAGCTCTTCTGTCAACAAGTAGTAATGTACACCTTCCGATGGTATATATGCGAATGCAAACCCCGCAGTACCGAATTCCGGTCGTACATAGTCAGCAGCTATCTTATTGAGGTGCCGTCTAACATCCTCACGAAACTTTTTCTTAAATTCCCTTTCTGTTGCCTCATCTTTGGCTTCAACCATCTTACGAAAGTTCTCCAACGGGAACTTCGAATCTATGCATATTATCCCGACAGTCGATTTTATGTATGCATCAGGTCGTTTACCTTCAAACACCTCCTCTCTTATACCGTACATATCAGGTGGTAGCTGGTCTCTCAATATCGTTTCCAACCCCAGCTCACCAAACGTCCCACGTGCCGTTGGTACACGCAATAGATTCTCCAACCTCATATGTGACTCCGCGATATTATTTGCTATTTCCGATATCTTGCCCAGTTTCTCGTCCAGCTTCAACTCCATCCACCCCTTAAGTATTGCAGCCTCTATTTCACTCGATGTGATACGTCTGCTTCTGAATATCACGATCAACAACACCAAAACTACTAACACAAGGATGATCCCCAACATCACATTTACCATCATGGCCACCCCTTGTCAATCAACAACCTTTCACATTTATAAACCACATCTACATACCACCACATTATCAATATACTGCAACTTACCACATATCAAGTTATCTCGTTCCATGTTATATTATTGGTTCTTGAGACTTATCCATCTCGATTATCTTATTTCCATGCAAGCCGTAATAATATGTGCAGGTAAAGGTGAACGGCTCACCCAGCTCACCAGAGGTAAGCCCAAACCGCTCATCCCATTACTTGGTATACCGCTCATCATCCGCATAATACTCAATGCACGTGCTGCTGGTATCGATGAGTTCATCATCGTCGTCGGTTACGCCCATGAAGCCATATCTTCATATCTCAAAGAGTTCGCACATCGTGAACACCTTAACCTCAAAATTGTGTACAACCCCGATTGGCAATCAGGTAACGGTACCTCAGTTTTAGCAGCCGAACCCTACGTAGATGACCACTTTCTATTGTTGATGGGTGACCACATTTTCGACCCCCAAGTATTATCACAATTCCTACGTATCACACGTCAACCTAATACCTCCTACATACTTGCAGATACCGATATAGCGAAAGGCGACAAGCTACATGAGGCTACCAAACTACAAATCGGTCCCAACAACCACGTACTTAATATAGGTAAACACCTACATGAGTTCAACGCCATCGATACCGGTATTTTCATATTGCATCGATCTGTCTTCTCCGCACTACGTAAGTCCATCGAGCATGGCGATTACACACTAACGGGTGGTATGTTGCAACTTATCCAAACCAGCCAATTGGTTGCCTTTCCCATACATGGGTTCATGTGGTGTGATATCGATACACCCACCGACCTCAGGTTAGCTGAGACACTTTTACTTCGACAGCTACCCAAACCCCAAGAGGATGGCATAATCTCACGTCACCTCAATCGCCCCATATCGTTACAGTTATCACGTTTATTTGCACGCGGTGGGGTTCACCCTAACCTCATCAGCTTATCTGTGTTGCTACTATCGGTGGTTGCTGCGGTTATGTTCGCTTCCACCACAACCTGGCTATGGATGATCGCCGGCATACTTGTACAGATAGCTTCCATACTCGACGGTTGTGATGGCGAGGTAGCACGTTTGCTTCACAAAGCACGTCCTTTTGGTGGATGGTTCGACACCTTACTTGATCGCTACGGTGAGCTCATCCTATGTTTGGGTATCACCTACGGATACTGGCGGGTACAGCCATACTGGTGGGTACCATTGCTTGCGGTTTTACCCATCACGGGCTTCATACTTGCAAGCTACACACGTAAGGAGTATCACCTACGTTACAATAAGCCGTATCCACTTAATGTTTGGAACTACCTATCCAAACGTGACCTACGGCTGTTCTTGATATTTCTGGGCAGCATATTCTTCGTACCTTACTGGATGATGATCGCAATTGGTGGGCTCACCCACTTATGTATCAACATGATGTTCATCACCATACGATGGCAGTCACATTCTTAGAAGCTGATGCACGTTTCTTCTACAAGATATTGGATCATCATCATGAAACCGAGCTCCGCCTATTACAGCGTGGCAAATACCCAATATGTAAGATCGTAAAGGATGAGGATAGGTTTATCGAAGTATGTCGCAACTGGTCAGGCCGTCGTAACCTCTACGCTGTGTTACGTGAACGTCAACCTGGCCTACGCAAACCTGCGACCATGTTCGATATAGTTGCTGTACAGATATTAGTGCTCGATATCGACCCAATACGGGCACCTGAAACACCTGCGACAGAGGATGAGCTTTCACATGCAATAGAAGTTGGCCACCACATAGCGGATTGGTTTGAACGTTCCGGTTACAAGCGTCCGCTGCTTGCCATCACCGGTAACGGAGTATGCCTCTATTTCCGTATACCACGTTGGCAAGTAACTGATACCAACCGTTACGCGGTTACTGATACACTTCAGAGGTTTGAATCCTGGTCACGTCAGCAGTTCCGTACAGTGCTTACCAAGCATAACTGTCAGATCGATAGCATGTACGACCTACCCCGTATAGGGCGTGTCATCGGCACCTTAAACATAAAAGGTGAACCCACACCCACCCGTCCATGGCGGTTAGCTAAGTGGCTCACCAAGCATCCCCCGGTGGAAGATGCTGAACTACTTAAATGGTTACAATCACTGAAAAGCTGATCATATCCAACCACGTCGTTTGAAATAAACCATCATACCACCAGCTATCACTGCCATCACCCCCATAATGATAGGATATCCCCAATACCAGTTAAGTTCTGGCATATTCCATGGGCTAACCCTTGTGTTGAAATTCATCCCATATATTCCAGTTATGAATGTCAACGGTATAAATATCGTACCTATGATGGTGAGCATCTTTATCACTTCGTTCATTCTATTGCTTACACTCGATAGGTACACGTCCAGCATCTCACCCATAGTTTCGTGTTGTGTTTCAACTATATCGAGTATATCGACCACATGTCCATAACTGTTGCGTAGGTATGGTATTGTCTGCTCTTTTATGAGTGGCGATTCGGTTTCCACCATATTGTATAATATCTCCCTCAGTGGCCACACGTTTCGACGTATTATAAGTAACTCCCTACGTAACCTATGTATTCTTTCAAGTGTCCTCGTAGTGGGGTTGACGACCAGCTCATCTTCTATTCGGTCGATATGTTCACCTAATTTTTCCAAAATCGGAAATACCTGTGCCACAACACTATCGATTATCACGTACAGGAGATAATCGGTACCCATCTTACGTATACGTGTACCTGTAGTGGTTAGCCGTTCAACTATAGGCTCGAATACATGGGTTGGTTGATGTTGTATGGTCAACACATAGTCCTTACTCATTATCATGCTGACCCTGCTCACATGTATACGTTGTCTATCGTATCTTGGTATCATCACAACGATGAACAGATACGTACCAAAATCTTCATAGTGTGACCTACCGTGAGGCTTGGTTAGCTCCTTCACCACAAGTTGGTGTAGGTTGAGATATTCCCCTAACTCATGTATAACCGTAAGTGTGGGCTCCTTAATATCGATCCAGGTAACCCCTTTACCTATATAGGATGTACATTCTCTTATTGATTTAACGGTTCTGGCCTCAACCTCCTTTTCGGAATAATTTATCACTCGGATGACCATTTTACCTCCTTTTGCAATTTAATATAACCCACTACCTGCAGATGACACGTTGACAACCCACTACACTAAGCTACTCTATCACATGCGTATCATAGCATTGCTTACGGATTTCGGTCACCAAGATATCTTCGTTGGTGTAATGAAAGCCATTATGTTACGCATAAATCCCAACCTCCATATCGTCGATATCACCCATGAAGTAGCGCCACAGGCGGTTCGTACAGCTTGTTTGCTGCTCATGCACTCATACAAGTATTTTCCCAAAGACACCATATTTGTTGCAGTCGTCGACCCCGGAGTAGGTACCACACGTAAGCCTATACTTATAGAGGCTGATGATTACTATTTCATCGGTCCCGACAATGGCATATTTTCATTCATTCATCCCGATTCTATCACCAGAATAGTATGGCTCACCAATGATAAGTACTTCCTACATCCAGTATCAAGTACGTTTCATGGCCGTGACATATTTGCACCGGTAGCTGCACATTTGTCGAAAGGTACACCAGTTGATGATTTTGGCCCCAGGCTTGACACCATCGTACGTATTGAGTTACCACAGCCGAAGCAGGTAGGTGATAAACTTATCGGTGAGATCATCCACGTGGATAGGTTTGGTAACCTCATCTCTAACATATCAGAAGATGCTTTCAAATCCTTCATCGGCAATGCACGGTTTGAACTACACGTGGCAGGTAAAGTGATAACTCGGCTTTCTTCTTCGTATGGTGAGGCTAAAGATGGTGAAATCATCGCATTATTTGACTCTTTCCATATGCTTGAGATTAGCGTTAAGAACAGTTCATGTGCTGACGCCCTCGGTACAGGTATCGGCACCCCCATTGTAATCATTCGTATCACCCAACCATGCAGTGGTTGACTTTCATCCGGTTTACACAAAATTTTTAATCAATGGTGCTCAACTATTTACTTGATATCATAAAAGAGCGTGCCGGCTTTTTGGTGTTAATCGACCCTGACGATCCGTTTCCATCCGAATCCGCCCTACGTGAGTTCGATCGTCATGCTGATGCAGTGTTAATCGGTGGTAGCACCACCGGTATTGATGACTTTCACGAGTTTGCACATCGTATTAAGGAAAGATTACACATACCGCTGATCATATTCCCCGGTAATGCGTTACAGGTGACCCCACACGCAGATGCGATACTGTTTCCGTCACTCCTTACCGGTAATAACCCCACGTACCTTATAGAGGAGCAGGTTAAGATGGCACCACTCGTCTATCGATACAAGCTCGAAGCAATACCGCTTGCGTATCTACTGGTGGAAGGTGGTACGATGACCTCTGTACATTATGTAACACATACCCTACCGATGCCACGTGATAAGGTGAAGCTTGCCCAATATTATGCGTTAGCTGCACAGTATCTGGGGTTCAAACTCCTATATCTCGAATCCGGTAGCGGTGCCAAACTCTCGCCACCTACCGAGCTCATCCGTGGTATCAAGCAATACGTGCAGTTGCCACTGATTGTTGGTGGTGGTATCAAATCACCCGATGACGCGCATGATAAGGTAGTAGCGGGTGCCAACCTCGTTGTCATTGGTCAAAAGCTACAGGAGGATCATACTTTGACAGCCGAATTCGCCAACGCTATCAAACACAAGTAACTGCTACCTATGCAACAAGAGGATAAATTTATCCAAGCCACCAACCTCATAGCAGATGCAAACCACCTACTGGTGTTCACCGGTGCAGGTGTATCACACGAAAGCGGTATACCCGTATTTCGAGGTAAGAACGGGTTATGGCAAAAATATCGACCTGAGGAGCTTGCCACCCCAGACGCCTTCCGTAAAGCTCCACGTGTGGTATGGGATTGGTATAGATACCGTAGGGCACTCATAAGGAAAGCTAACCCCAACCCCGCACATATAGTGATAGCGGAACTCGAACGCATAAAATCCACATTCTTACTTGTAACCCAAAACGTAGATGGCTTACATAGGGTTGCTGGTAACAAGAAGCTGGTCGAACTCCATGGTAACATTTTCTACACAAAATGTACCGCTTGTGACAACTGTATCTACGAATATGAGGGTGAGAACTGGTCCGATCTACCCTACTGCGAATGTGGTGCACTCATGCGGCCTGCAGTCGTATGGTTCGGTGAACCCTTGCCTGAGGCTGCACTCACACAGGCGTTTGAGTTTGCACGTACCGCAGATGTTGTGCTGGTGGTGGGTACCTCTGGTGTGGTCTATCCAGCTGCATATGTACCATTGATAGTTAAGCAACACGGTGGTAAAGTTATCGAAGTAAACATAGAACCTTCAGCTATCACTCCACACGCAGATATCTTTTTACAAGGCAAAGCGGGTGATGTTCTAACTCATATTATGAAACTATTAACCCGCAGCAAATGAATTACCAACATCCACTCTGGTGGGTGCCATCCATCATAACTTTCTCCTGTAACGCTTTTTGATAATAGCTAACGCAATAAGATACAACCCCACAAACGGTATCGCCATCAGTAACTGTGTAAATATATCCGGTGGTGTAAGTAATGCCGATATCACAAATATTGCGATAACTACATAACGCCATGAATTCAAATAGAAATCTGGTGATACGATACCGAACTCCACAGACAGTACAATACAGATGGGGAATAGTATCAACACACCCGATGCTATGGTTAGCCACATAAAGAACGTGAGATAGTGTGATACATTGATAACAGGTAGCATCTCACCAGCTGCAAAGTTGAGCAATACTTTCCATATCACTGGTATGAGGTAGAAATAGGCAAGCAACACACTACCAAACACTATAGGTATCGCCACGATCAAAACCACACGTAACATACGTAACTCGTGTGGCTTAAGCCCAGGTTTCAAGAACCTAAACCCCTGATACGCAATAAATGGTAACGTAAGATACAACGCTACCCATACCCCCACACGTAACCGTACAAGGAATGGCTCCCAAGGTGCAAAAAAATACAACCTGGTATCCTTTGCTATTACATTGAGTAGCTTAGGTGCTAATTGATACCCCAGTATAAAAGCTACACCAAACCATACCAATATCCATATAATATAACGACGTAGCTCCTCGAGATGTTCCCAAAACGTCTTCTCATCCATATAGCTCTATAAGAGCTGTAACCACTTGAGTTTGATCGCACTAACCGTAGATACCGCATGTAACCGACCATCAGCTTCGTACCATTCATCATTCATAACCACATACAGGTAGCTTTTTGGTGCTATCTCCCAAGACAACAGGTAACCCAATCTCAACGATGGTATACTGTGGGTGGTATCCTCCCACTGTATGGCGATATCAGGTCGTAACGTTAACTCCAGGTATGGGTTAAAGTGTATACTCAAACGTGGCTCCATATGTGTAAATATAAGGTGTAACCTATTCTCAGGCGTAAAATATACGGAAATATCCGGATGTATGCTGAAGCTCACCCGCGGTGTGATGGAGTATTCCATACCACACCATATTGCCAACTGATAGCTTAACCACTCAAGCCCCCATATCCATGAACGGCTGAGGTTGAACCCCCCATAGTAGCTGATCTTACCTCTGAAGCCTGACCAATAATTGAAATTCGTACTCCACATGAAATACGACGTATCCATGTATATGCTACCAGTATCTGTGGTTATACGAACCTCCTCGTGTACCTTACCACCATTAGCCTCTATATTGAACCCACCCGTAGGTCGTAGATTCATGCCAAAACATAGTGCTCCAAAGTACGAACTGGGTAACTGCTTGTATTTCGACATACCACCACCTGTCAACACATATAACATCTTTACCTTACCCCTGGGTGACAGCTTCATCGGTCCACCAATAATCCACACCATCCGGGTGCCCGGTAGCTCACGGTAATAACCGACCTTGGAGATATCAAAATTATCACTTATGGATTGTGCACGCCCTATAACCATATAATTCCCATAAAATCCGTGTATACCAGAATTAAACGCATACCCTGTGAGTGTATCATTTTTGGTTGTAACTGCTTGACATACGAACTGCAGTGAAGGGTTCCTCAACCCCAAGTCTATACCCATCGCATACGTAGGTAACGATGTAAGCTTACTACTTTTGCTAACAGCTAAGAAGCCAATTTCTGAATTACCCAGCACCTGATGCTTGTATCGTAACACGGACCAGTGATACGGGGGTTCACCCACACCTTCGCTGTAGGCTGAATCCGTATACACGTACAATAGACCGGTTTGCCAATCTGTCCCTTTACCAGTGAGTTTCACCCCCAATTTTATAGGTACCTCCACACCTCCTGGTAGCTTTTTACCTATACGCCTGGAGTAAAATACCTGTATAGGGCGATAAAACCCCATCTGCCTACCGAAGCTGGCAGGTTGGAATATCTCCATACCCTCAAGGAAGAACGGACGCCTTTCCCTGAGGTATAGTTCATAACGTGATAGGTTCAGCGAAAACGGATCTGCTTCTATCTGTGCAAAGTCTGGATTATACGTTAGTGACAACCGTAACTCAGGTGTGATACTCCAGTTGAAGTTAACCCCCACGTCTGGCCATATGTAGGATGTATCCGTGTAGTGCTCGGAACGTACAAACCCTATCGGGTATACCTCCATATTGCGACCCACCACACCTGGGTTTATACCCTTAAGTATACCGAACTTCGACACCCGTAAGCCTTCCCTTTCATCCGGTAGCTTCCAGTATAGAATTTGGTTAACCGTCGGTATACGGCGGTAGAAATTTATCCCCCACCTATTGAGCCCACGTTTATATCTTATGGATTTAAATGGTACCTTAATCTCGACAACAAACCTATCCGAATATACCTTCGATGCACAATACCAGACACCATCCCACGATTCGTCCTCCGAACGTCCATCATTCAATATGAGTTCATCACTGTGCGAACCGCTTGCACCTACACCGAACCCATACGCGGTTGTGCGATCGAGGAACGTATCTATGTAGAAACTGACGTAATCCTCAGCACCACCAAGGTTAGCCCATACATCACGTTCAGCTACAAACCCTACGAATGCCACGTAGAGATTATCTTTATCGTAGAGTACAAACACATATGTGGATTCGGCTGGCTGCTCACCGTAATGGGGTGAGAATTGCATGAACTGTTTCACCGTATCCGCTGTATACCACACATCTTCCAGTATACCATCAACCCTTATGGGGACGCTGGCTATACGGGCTTCGAGTTCAAACTCATCAGCATGCGCTTCTACAACCCCAGTATTGAGTATCAATGGCAAGATCCACCACATTTTACCTCCTTATGGATTATGGGGCGGCGTAGTTCACTTCTATATGTTTAATATTGTAACGTTCGACGTCAATAATCTTGACCACAAGTTCAACCGTAGCCTCCAGCTCATCATTAACCACCACATAATCAAACATACGCCATTCGTTAATCTCTTCTGTAGCGGCTGCCATACGTTTGTCGATATTCTCTGCACCCCGCATCGTCAACCTACGTCGCCATTCCTCCCACGACGGTGGTATAAGGAATATATACAATGCGTCTGGAAATATCTTACGCATAGATTTCACCCCCTGTATATCGAGTGCCATTATCGGGTATCTACCTTCGTTTAGTATTCGTTCGACGTCTGGTTTCGGTGTAGCATAGTGATACCCATATACGGTAGCGTACTCGTAAACATTGCCAGTGTTGACCCAATCCCAGAATTCTTGTTCACTGACAAACTTGTAATCCTTACCCGATATTTCACCTTTACGTGGTGGTCGCGTTGTGAGGGTAGCCACCTTCTCCACATAGGGGAGACGTTCCACCACCTTTTTTATAACCGTAGTCTTACCTGTACCCGATGGTGCTGACACTATGATAGGGAAAGGTATAAGTTTTATTTGCATCACTTGATATTTTCGAGCTCCTCATGCATACTTTCGACAATAAGCTTAAGATCTACCACAAGATGTACCAATTTATCGTCCTTGGCCTTCGCTCCAAGAGTGTTAAGCTCGCGTTGCATCTCCTGCAACAAGAAAAGTGCCTTTTTACCACATACACCACCTTCGTTAAGTGTACGTTCGAGTTCATCCACGTGTGATGCAAACCTATTTATCTCCTCATCAACCGTATATTTTTCACTCAAAAAGTATTCATTGTTTAGTATCTCATCACCATGTGTCTCCAACGCTGTACTGATACGACGCTTTATCGCTTCGTTACGTACAGAGGCTTGTTTACGTACTTCATCAAGTATAACACGTAGCTTCTGTATTTCAGCCATCACCCGTTCATATATCGCCATACCCTCTTTTCTCTGCATAGCACGTACCTTACGTAAGGCACGATTTAAGCTCTTACGTAGTTGTGGCCATAAATTGCGTTCCACTCGCATAGGTGACGTAAATTCGGTAAGGTACGGTAGAAAATGTTCAAGTTTAAGCTCACCAGAAACTCCTAACCTTTCTTTTACTTGAGATAGAAACTCATTAAATGACTGCAATTTGCTCTCATCCAGTACCCACCGTTCCTCTTTGAACCTGATAGCTACCGTTATCGCACCACGTTGTAGCTTCTCCTGTATAAGTTTACGTATACGTACCTCGTAAGGCTCAAGGGCTGGCGATAACTTCAACGATAGGTTCATAAACCTATGGTTCACACTCTTTATACGGATGTGGAACAGCTCATCCTCTACTTCACCAAACCCTGTCATACTGTATATCATCGTTCCAGCACGAAGGTTACCGGGCCATCGTTTATAAGCTCGATAGCCATTTTCGCACCGAACACACCTTTCTTTGTGGGTACATATTGGTTAAGTGTATCCACAAACCTCTCATACAGCTGTATAGCTTGGTCAGGTGGCATGGCATTGTCGAAACTCGGTCGTCTCCCTTTACGTATATTGGCTGCTAACGTGAATTGCGATATAGCTAACGCTTCACCTCCAATATCTATCACGTTGAGGTTCATCTTACCCGCACTGTCTTCGAATATCCTAAGGTTAGCACACTTGTTCGCTATGTATTCTATAGCCTCCATGGTATCACCTTTTTCGATACCTACCAACAGAAGTATACCACGTCCTATCTCTGCAACCTTTTCGTCACCTACCCAGCAAGCTGCCTTACTCACTCTCTGTAGTACTACCCGCATATTTTTTGAGCAACTGCCAGATTGATTCACCAAACTTCTCAGCAAACTGTGGCCCGCTCGCTGTCACTATGCGATCGGTTATCACTACACCGTCCCTCACATATCTTACGTTGTTGGCTTCAAATATTTGCAGGCTGGTCGATGTTGGAAACACAGTCGCCCTTTTGTTGGTTAATACACCCGCATTCGCCAACGTTGCAGGTGCAAGACATATAGCGGCAACCACCTTGAGCGAGTCATACGCTTTCTTTATCATGCTGTGGACTGAATCATCCTCCCAGTATATTGTGGAGCCTACACCACCCACCAGCACGATGGCATCGAAATCCAGCGGATCCACCTGGTATATCACCGTATCAGCTTGTATTTTAAGCCCTAACATACCCTTGAGCTCACCTTTACGTGTGGATGCTACCGTAATATATGCACCGCTATCTTCCAGTATACGACGTGGTATTATATATTCTTCGTCACGAAACCTATTGGGTGCCACCAACATCAACACCTTAGGATGAAATTCCACTACCGTAAGTAAGAAAATCATCAAAAGCATCACCCCTCCTACCTTTATTCTTTATATTCCAGTATTTCTATTTTGATTTTACCTACAAGTTCCATGATCTTAGCTTGATGTTCGAGCCCACCCAGTACCAACCCAATATGTGTAGCATCCGCCAGCACCTGATCAAACGTAGGGTCAACATCTACCCAACGTCCAACATACACACGATTCCATGCGTGATAGTAGAATCCACCTTCCATGTAGACTATACCAGCGACTATCTCACAGGGTATACCCAACGCACGTGCTAACGCACAGAATAACACCGCATGTTCGTTACAGTCACCTTTCTTCCACTTGAGCACATCAACCGCTGACGGTACCGATACCGTGGGGAAATCCTCTACATAATCGGATACCCAGTGTACTAACTTCTGTACGCGACTCCAATTGTTTATCGACCATCTCGTTACCTTACGTGCCAATCGTTTAATCTGTGGGTCATCCGCCTGTATCAATGGGGTTGCTTCAGTATGCCCTTCTATCACCCGATATGGTGGTATGGGTTCAACCACACGTACGATGAGTGTATCACCACGTAGGGATTGACGTTCATCCTGTAGGAATTCACCCTTCACTATAGCTTTAAGGTATTTCACCCTACGTGGATGCGATATGGTCACATTCGTCGGTATAGCTGCAAACGCCATTATCTCACGGGTTTCACCTGCCAGCTTTGTTGCAAGTGATTCAGGTTCCAACTTACTCAATACACCCATTGGACCTTCTTCTTTGAGTACAACCCCGGTGGTATCTACCCACATATGTGTGGTGGTACCAAGAAAATTTATGGTCAACTCTAATGTATCACCCCTGTTGATATTTACCGTCGCATACTCTACCGATAATGTAGTGGGGTCGAACAACAAATATCTATCGGTGAGGTTACCCTCACGTACTGCAATGAATGGCAGTATGGTCAACGCATAAAGTGGCTCCCTTAGTGTAACACGTTTATCACTATGGCCAGCATCTGTTGTGATATCAAGTAGCAAACTCCCATCATCGACTGTACCTTCACATATTAGGTGTTGTGCTTCGGATCTAAACTCAAACGTAAATTCGTTTATTTTCAGCTCTTTGTCTGTATGGTATACCACAAGTGATGTAGCTACCCTACGTACACCCATCATGTTAAGCTCAATATGTTGTAGTTCACTGAATTTGTACCCTACTGCGGTGGTATCGACTTCACGCCGTATGTAACCAACCTTGGTTTCACCCAAATAAGTACCATACCAATAGGGTAGTAGACATAGGAGAAGCGAAATTATGTTCATCTCATAAAAATACTTCATAATATGGGTTAGTCAAACATTCAGCTGTTAGGTGGCCAGTTTATCGATCCACACTATACTTTAAAAAGCATGTGCGGTGTCTTACCGTGTACTTTCTACGCACGTGATCCACGTGATGTGGCACGTGATTTACTCGGTAAGATACTCGTACGGCGGTTGGGTGCGGTCTATCTGAAGGTCATGATAACAGAGACCGAAGCTTATTATGGGCCAGACGATCCTGCCTCACGTGCATATGGTGGTAGACGTACCAAGCTTACTGAGGTGATGTGGGGGCCACCCGGCAGAACCCTCATATACATGGTGCATGGTGGATGGTTACTTAATATAGTTACAGAACCCGAAGGTACACCATCCGCCGTCCTCATACGAGCGGGTGAACCCTTAACTGGTATCAATCTGATGAAACGTTTCCGTAAAGAGGCTAACCTCTACAACTTAACCACAGGCCCGGCCAAACTCACACAGGCGTTAAGAATCACCAAAAAGCATCACAATATCGACATATGTGATGAGACCTCTGACCTGTTCGTTGTGGATTCGGATTATAAACCGATAGTTCTAACCTCCAAACGCATAGGTGTGAAAGGTGACCTTCCCATCGATATGCGATTTTACATAAAGGATAGCAGATTTGTCAGCCGTTAGTATGACGCTGTTGTAGTAGATCGAGGAACGCCTCCACACGTGTCAATAAGCCAACACTTTCAGTGTGTTCATCCAATGATATACTGAGCAGCGGTATATCGTATCGGGTGCTCAGATTCTGTAGTATAGGGTAGGCTACATTTTCTGGCATACAGGTGAACGGATGCAGATGTATGACACCATCGTAACCTTTACGTTTAGCCATGATCATGTAACCAATGGATAGCTGTTCCTCACCACCCAAGCAATATGGTAGGTAGGGTTTTGCGAGCTCACGTGCGTAAGCTTCACCTTCTGGCCCGTATCTGCCTGCACGTATGGACCTGAACGTCCAATTATGTATTGTCGTGAATGGCCTCACCAGCACACCATGCTCACCGAGATACTCCACTATGTGGAAATTGGCTTCTGGTTCCAGCACCATATAGATTTCACCTACTAACCATATTTTTAAGGGGTTACGAGTTTTATCCACGGGTATGGATTTGAACATCTCCATTATCCTACCACGTAGATACTGTACTTCAGCTACAGTACGAGCTTTACGTATTAACCGTAGGGCGGTACGTTCCACTCTGGTGGTATCGCCACGGTTGAGTTCAAACGGTCGTGTGTTGAGTGCCAGTTTCTCAGTGAGTTCAACCGCTTTCGACTTACTGTAAGCTATGCGTACGGCTTTAACGAACCGCATTGTATCGAACTTCAACGCTTTACGTGCATCACGAAACGCATCTATGGGGTTACCCGAAAATATAAGGCTATTAAACTCATACCCGAGATCTTTCAATATCCTATGCTGTAACCTACCATAATAACCGAACCTACACGACCAGGCACCTTCAAACCATACCAACGTGTTAGCACCAAGCTCGAGCGCCATCTTCAGATCACCCAATGTAGCCTTAAACGGGAAACATATAAATTCAGGGCTATGTGAGATACCGAACTCAATACTTGCACGTGACGGTCGTGGCGGTACAACAGGTGTGATACCTAATTCCTGTACCAATGCCTCAAACGCTATGTAGAAGTTACCCATGTGTGGTACACCTATCCTTACTTCCATTTGAGCATATCACAAAACGCTTCTATGCGGGTTAATAGACCGATTTCAGTTGTGTGTTCATCCAGCACCAACATCAACAACGGTATACGTTTAGCTATAATACGTTGCATGAACTCAGATACTACTGAACTGGGGCCACACCCGAAGCTTACACAGTAGATTATGCCGCTGAATTTGCGATTTGTAGCGAAATAGTTTGCTGCACCTATCATCTCACGTTCATACAGCCAGTACACATCATAATCCTGCTTTATATATGTATCCAGGATGGTGTGATCAATATCTGCTGACGTGACGTAGGTTACCCCCATATTGGAGAGCTTGCCAAGCAGGTTAAGACTCAGAAACTCATCATAAAGTAAATATGGGTGACCTACCACACCGAGGATGAGGTTACCTTCAACCCTGGGTGTGGGGTTGGGTTCATCTTCCAGTAGTATGTTTAATGCATTAACCACACGTGATTTACTAACCCCCATAGCTTTACACGTGGTGATGAATGCTCGCCGTAGTTTACGTGGATCGAGTTCCACATCTACCGCGATGATGGGTGGTAAATCCGGTACCGTGTTTTTGACCAACTCCGGTAACCCCATAAACTTTGGACACCCATATCGACGTCTACCGTGAAGTTCACCCCCCAATATTCGAGGTATAAAGATATAGTCAACCTTATCACGTAGATACCACACATGCCCACATAAGACCTTCACCGGTACACAGAATTCGGTGTTGGATAGTTTCAACCCCTGCTCCATTATCTTGCGGTTGGTGGGGGGTGATACAATCACGTCGAACCCAACCTGTTGCCAAAACCTCACATATTTATCACCGTTATAATAGTAAAACAATGCACGTGGTATACCGATGGTGGACATATCAGAATATTTTATCCCGCTATGGGGGTGGTCAATCAGTATCAACCCGCTTGCAACTCATGATTGACAGCAATCACAGCGGGGTAAAATTTAAAGATGTGGAGAGGGCTACCCTACGTGGTGGTATTGGGTTTCATGTTGGTATCCTGTTACAAAGGTAAGGGACGATTGTTGCCCATCGAAGGTAATGTGAGATTCAATCTAATCAAACCCGATACTTACATATTACTATACATGGAGACGGAAAAAGGGTATCCATGCATATCTCATATTGAATTCAACCTCATCCAACACGATAAAGCCATAAAGGTTGAGCTACTGGGGGTTTATGAACCCCCCATATGTTTGCCTATGTTCGCAGTCGCACGTGGGGTTGATAGCTTGACGTTAACCAATGGGTTGTATGACCTGCTGTTCACGTATGGCAGTTATACAGACTATTATGCGGTGCAGGTCGATACTTGTATACATGTTATACCGATAATCACGAACTTCACAGTGTACGACTCCACACTCTATCGATTAATGGTTGAGAAGCCCAACATATATCTATATCCTACATCACCCTGCACTGTTGTCGTAAAGCTATCCCCCAATGGTAGGTTGGTGAAAACCATACCCGATTATGATGATGGGTTCAAAGTCTATGCGTATCCGGATGGTTCAATATCCGGTACAGAAGGTTATCTATTCTATGAAGCTGAAATCAGGGATGTTGACCTCGGTACCAACGGGTGGTGTGTCTCACAACCGGAAATCATGTCCTTCCTACAGTGGTTGTTACCAGAATATGGGTTCAACCCCAGGGAGTGTGATGATTTCATCCAGTACTGGGGTGATAAACTTACGGGTTCTCCATATTACGAGATATATCCAATAACTTTGGAACAGATCGAGCTTATCTGTCCCATGAAGGTATCACCAGCACCTGACAACGTGTTGAGGTTGTGGCTATACATAGTGCCAACAAAGCAATACCGGGTATTGACGCCACCTGATATACCGAAGTTCACACGTGATGGGTTTGTGGTCACTGAATGGGGTGTGATAATAGAAGAATGACCCATCCAGAAGTTCTATCGAAATTGCACAGTATACCATCTTACTCGGAAGAGTTGGGGTTGGATCTCACCCAACCTGAGGATAGGTTCAAATGGTTTATCGCCAGCATGCTGTTTGCTAAACGCATATCAGCAGATATCGCTAAATCGACGTTCAGAAAGTTTATCGAGGCCAACCTCACTTCACCCAAAGCTATAGTAGATGCGGGTTGGGATCGTCTTGTGCAGGTGTTGGATGCCGGTGGCTATGTACGGTATGATTTTTCGACCGCATCCAATCTACTGGCTATATGTACGAAATTGCTTGACCAGTACGGTGATATTGACGCCATACATGAGTATGCACGTGATGGTAACGATCTTGAACGTAGGTTGCTGGAGTTCAAGGGAGTGGGCCCCACTGCTGTGAATATATTTTTGCGTGAACTCCGTGGTATATGGGAGAAAGCCAACCCATCAATATCACAATTCAGTATCGAGGTTGCTAAAAGGTTGGCCCTACCTGATTCCTATGTCCCAGAGGTGGAATCACAACTTGTACGCATCTATCTGGAATATTGCAAGAAACGGCGTTGTGAAGTCTGTCCAGTTACCACACATTGTAAACATGGATGACGATCTACAGAAGGTGAAACAACTCAAACGCCAACTACGTGAACGTATGTGGCAACTTATGGAAAAAGAAGGGGTGACATTGTTTCCGGGTGCTTACGGAAGGATACCCAATTTCGTCGGCCGTGACGCAGCCGCTAAGAGGTTAGCCCAGCTTCCCATCTGGCGTAATGCAAGGGTGATAAAATGTAACCCAGATGCACCTCAACAACCCGTACGTGAGCTCGCACTACGTGAGGGTAAAATCGTGTACATGGCGGTACCGAGGTTACGTGAGCTAAAGTGTTTCGTGGAGCTGCTACCTGATAGGATGACGGAGCCACATCGTGCAGCTACGATCAAAGGTGCCTTCATCTATGGTAGGAAAGTGCACCCCAAGGATATGCAAGCTATAGACTTGATGGTTGCAGGTTCGGTAGTTGTTAACCCACGTGGTGAACGTCTCGGTAAAGGGGGTGGATTCTCTGACCTCGAATATGCGATATTACGTACGTTTAACTTAATTGATGAGATGACACCAATTGTCACCACTGTACATGAATTACAAGTGGTAGATTTCGATATACCAGTTACCCCACACGATATACCTGTAGATTATATTGTGACCCCAAAACGTGTCATCAAAACCGATACCAAACATAAGAAGCCCACCGGCATACTTTGGAGCTACCTTACACAGGATAAAATAGCTACTGTACCTATTATTCAAACCCTATCAGTAGGTTGACAAATCTACTTTCGGTAAGAAATTAAATAGATGGATCCAAGACTACGTATTTTACGTATGTTAGAAGAAGGTAAAATAACGGTCGATGAAGCCGCCCGCTTATTGGAGGCATTATCACGTAGCGAACCGTACAGGTATGGGGCACGTAGGTTTAGGCGTGACGTAATTGATTCAATCTCGCAGTTTATCGAAAGTACCATTTCACTCATAGGGGATGAGATTCGTGATCATCTCCGTGTGTATAGGGTGGGCAGTGAATCTAAAATCGATACACCTATTAAACCAAAAGTGAAAATCAAATCCATGGCGGGTGATGTCACCATCAAAGAGAGTATGCAATCCGATCGTGTCAAGGTATATGGATATTCGATCTACAAAAGTGTGAAAGATGATGAGCTGATGATCGAGTCACTCGAAGGTGACATCGAGGTTGAGCTACCCCCTGTGCATGAGTTATATATCTCCGTAATACATGGCAGTATAGAAGGTACATTGTTGGGCGAACACGTTGAGGCTAAAACATTAAGTGGTGATATTGAACTGGAATTGAAATCCATCACAGATGGTGAACTTGAGACCGCCTCAGGTGATATCATCGTATATGTGCCGAAAGATGCAAACCTCACCATAGATGCGGAAACCAAGGCTGGTGACCTCACATATGATGTAACTGGTGAATGTATTGAAGAAGGTCCAGGTTACCTAAAGCTAAAGCTCAACAGGGGTGAACATACTCTCAAATTACATACGGCATCGGGTGATATTGAGATTAGGGAAGCTTAGTACGTTTGTTTGGTGGGCAACTTATCCCAAAACTTAAGCAACTCCATACATTCGTCACGCATAAAGTCGGGAATGATAATTATGTCACTTTTACCGAGTGTTTTTAGTTGATGGCTACTTATTGGTAGTTCATTGAACCCCCTCCTGCTAACATCTTCTATCTTAGTACCGTAAACCACACATCCGATACGTGCCCAATGTATGGCGGAGAAGCACATTGGGCATGGCTCTGTCGTAGTGTAAATCGTACATCCTGATAGATCATAAGTACCCAGTTTCTTACTTGCTAACCTTATTGCGTTGATTTCAGCATGTGCGGTAGGATCCCTATCACGTAATACTGTATTATGAGCGACAGCAATCACCATACCATGCTTCACAATACATGCACCGAATGGACCACCATCTCCATGCTCTATACCTCTATATGCGGCATTGAGGGCTAACTCCATGAACTTACGTTCGGGTTTACATTCCATCGCCCTTATAAAATTCGAACCTACCTCATTTTGTCAATAACAGATATGATATATCTTACCATTGTATTAATTTACGTTTCCCTGTGGGGTCAAACTTCCGTACTATTTCAGTAATTTTCGTACAACAGCTCGAAATATGCTCGTGGATGTGCACAAGCAGGACACGCTTCGGGTGCTTCAGTAGCTTCGTGTATGTAACCGCAGTTCCTGCATCTCCACTTAACAACTATGTCTCGCTTGAAAACCCTGTCATTATCGATATTCTCAAGTAAGGCTAAAAACCTTTTCTCGTGCTGCTTCTCTGCAACCGCTATCGCTTTGAAGATTGCTGCTATGTGGGGGAAACCTTCCTCTTCAGCTATGCGGGCAAACTCAGGATACATCTTTGTATGTTCGTAGTTCTCCCCAGTGGCAGCAGCTTTGAGATTCTCCTTCGTGTTTCCGAGCACACCAGCAGGGAAGCTGGCGGTGATCTCAACTTCGCCACCCTCAAGCAGCTTGAATAGCCGTTTGGCGTGCTCCTTCTCGTTATCTGCGGTTTCCAGGAAGATAGCCGCTATCTGTTCGTAGCCTTCCTTCTTTGCCTGTGACGCAAAGTACGTATAGCGGTTTCTTGCTTGTGACTCACCCGCAAACGCTATAAGAAGATTCTTCTCGGTCTTTGTCCCCTTTATGCTCCTCATTATACCTCCTTATCGCCATCTTTTGTTACGGTTCTGTCTATTCAATGATTGTTTCCATGTATGATTCATTTCCCGTATCTTCAATGAAGTACCCCATTTCTATCAGTGTCTTAAAATTATACTTCAGATTTAACATCGTCCAGCTTACGTACGTAAAAACGGATGTTGACACATGGGTTGGTAACATAAATTACACAGGTGTTTGCGATTGTAAGTTTTACAAGGAGGGTAAATGGGTTGGCTGGAGGAACTTGAATCCAAATTACGTCATAACGAAGAAGAACAATCGCTCATCTACTACGAAGGGCTTAAACACAGGAAGCTGGATAGCGAGCAACTCGAAGCCAAAGCCACTGAATGGCGTAAAATATTACTTGACCCCGATTTATGGGATATGATAGAGGGTGAACTTAAATCTGAAACCCATCCAGTTACCCGCAGGAAGTTGGAGCTCCTACGTAAATGGATAATCATGACACGTATCAACTACAATAAAGAGTTGTTCGAACTACGTCATAGTATAGAAAAGAAGGTAAACACATTTAGACCCATATTCAAAGGCAAAGAACTGGG
>JAGGUB010000078.1 GCA_021158725.1 Caldifarciminota bacterium
CAGCTACAACAATACCAGATAGTTACTGGTCACATATAGCGGCTGTATGTGATGGCGATTCCATGTATATCTACATCAACGGCATAAAGGATGTTAACACCAAGCCAGCTCCACCTCATATACACATATCGTCACATGATCTGCAGATAGGTGCATGGAACTACTCACCTGGCCTCACCAATACCTACTTCGAGGGTATCATCGATGAGGTCAAAATCTACAACCGCGCACTGTCGGAGGCTGAAATACGTGCGGATATCGATTCCGGCACCATAGGTGACCACTCACCACCCGTGATGACAGATATCCAGCTACGTTATGTGACGAGCTTCGCCGCTAAGTTCACCTGGCATACCGACGAACCCGCAATAGGTATCATCAAATACGGTACAGTACCATCAACATACACGGATAGTGTGATGGATCCACAATACACAGTAGAACATGAGCTTACCCTCACGTGGTTATCACCCACAACCACATACTATTATGTTATAAAAAGTGTCGACCTTGCCGGTAACGTTAGCCAGACCACTGAAGATACCTTTGTCACACATACCACCCGCTGTACAGTCTACGTAGCGACTGACACGCTGGGTGATTACATATGTGATGGTGACGATGATCAGGTTGAGTTCAATCTCGCCATATTGGATCTCGAGCGATTAGGTGGCGGTCTCGTACATGTGTTACCTGACACCTACGTCATAGGTGATACCGTATTGATATCGAGTAACATCGTATTCGAAGGTACACACATGGACTCCACTGTTATACGGTTGGAAGATAACAATACCAACGAGTTCTGGGCACTATTCAAAATAGAGCATGATTCAAACATCACCGTACGTAACCTGACAGTTGATGCTAACAAATACAACCAACCCGGTATGCACATAAACAGCGACATAGATGGGTTCGATATCCTATACTCACATCATGTGCAGTTTAAACACGTGAAGATAGTCGATTTGTGGACGGATGGGTTTGAGTTCATACACTCACACGATTGTGTAGTCGAAAGCTGTTCCGTCATACAAGCCGGGCACGAAGGTATACGTGGCATATATTGCGATAGGTTGCGGTTCTCCTACAACTACGTGTATTCATCAGGTACAGGTAATGCTGGCGTACGGCTGTATGAATGTGACAGCTGTATAGTTGAGTACAACACACTCAGTGTATACGGGTTTGGTATACTGATCAACCCACAGGGTGGCGTACCCTGTGGCTATAACGTATATCGAGGTAACATCCTCGAAGGTCAGTACGGGTTACCTGCCATATATGTTGCAGGTTATGGTACCGAGATACGTGGTGAGGTGTTCACACATAACATCATCTGGCGTACAGTACCAGGTCGTGAAGATATGGATCACGGTATAGAGTTTCGTACCACCGGTACCACAGGTAAGATACGTGATATACTGATTGTAAACAACGTCATCCATAACACACGTTCCGGTATACATGTGGATGATGATGCCAACGTCGAAAATATACTCGCTAAGAACAACATCATTGTCAACAACCGCGCCTATGGCATATATGGTAATGTGATATCACGTTACAATGATTTATGGGATAACGATTCCGGTAACTACGGTGGTGACGCGATACCCGATACCACTGATATATCGGTTGACCCATTGTTTGCAAACCCACCATATGATTTTCACCTCAAATCAAAGTATGGTAGGTGGGCTGACACCAGCTGGGTGAATGATGACACCACCAGCCCATGCATAGATGCAGGTGATCCATCCGATGCTTACGATAACGAACCCGAACCCAACGGCGATAGGATCAACCTCGGTGCATATGGTAACACAAAGGAGGCATCGAAATCACCCAATGGCACAGCAACAGATGCTGACATACCGCAATCCTGTAGACTGTACATAGAGGGGGGCAACCCCATCGTGGGAGGTATAACCATAAAATATGGAGTACCCCATCGTACCAGGGTGAAGCTCTACCTATACAATGTGATAGGTGAAAGAGTTACCACATTAGTCGACCGCATACATGCAGCTGGTTGGTACACTGTTGAATTGCATGAAAAGCTACCTGCAGGTATATATTTCTGTAGGCTTGTCACCTCTGGCCAGGTGGTTACACGTAAGCTGGTGAAACTCCATAAATAGTGGTGGTTGACATCACCCCATATCTACGTATAATCACATCCGAATGCGTATCACAGTGGCACAACTCAACCCCATTGTAGGTGATATAGATGGTAACCTTACAAAGTTAATAACCACATTACGTGAGCTTAAGACAGATACCGATCTCGTTGTCTTTCCCGAGCTTTTCCTTGTGGGTTACCCGCCACGGGATTTACTTGAGAAACCGTCGTTCATCAAAAAGGTTCAACTCGCCCTACGTGAGCTCATGAATGTATCCACACGCTACCCGCAACTCGGTATACTTGTAGGTGCACCATTACCCACAGGTAAAGCCGTAGGGCATGGCTTATACAATTCAGCTGTGTTGATCCACCAGGGTCGGATAGTTGCAACCCAACCCAAG
The DNA here is from genome assembly GCA_021158725.1 of Caldifarciminota bacterium. GTDB lineage: Bacteria > Hydrothermota > UBA3073 > NMUJ01 > NMUJ01 > NMUJ01. The sequence continues at coordinate 2,533 of JAGGUB010000078.1, forward strand.
TCGTTACTACCCACATACGATGTGTTCGACGAAGCCCGTTACTTCGATCCCGCACCAGAAGTTCACACGGTTTCGTTCAAAGGTGAGCAACTCGGTATCTCCATCTGCGAAGATGCATGGAACATACCCGAGCTATGGCGTAGGAGGCTATATTCGTTCGACCCCATTGAAATACTCGTAAATAAAGGTGCCACGATACTCATAAACATATCGGCATCACCCTTCCACGTGGGTAAAGAGGAGCTACGCTTCCGTATCGTACATAATCATGCCAAGAGGCACAACCTACCCTTCATCTTTGTCAACCAGGTAGGTGCTAACGACGAACTCATATTCGACGGTAGAAGCATATGTGTCGACAAGCTTGGCCACCCCATAGATGTAGCACCATCGTTCAGGGAATACGTGCATACTGTTGATACAAAAGCTTCCGGTAGACCCAACTCATACGTACCACAGGATGAGGTCGAATCCATCTACGAGGCGCTTGTCCTCGGCATCCGTGACTACA
>JAGGUB010000108.1 GCA_021158725.1 Caldifarciminota bacterium
ACGAATGGCTACCCTCACCACCACCTTCCATCTCCCTACGACGTACCTTACATTCACATGTAGGGTTCGACATCACCCTGGTGACTGCAAAACAATCCCATTACACGGCCAACGATATCGCCGCTCGTATGACCTCACTCAGTTTACTCCTACCCATCCGCTATTCCCTATCCCTCTTTGGTGACCTCACCATGCTACAAGATGCCACCTACTATGCACTCAGTGAACCCCACGAAATAGCTGGCGAACCCTACCATTACGAGCTCACCGGCAGTGGATCCACTTATCGTGCCACCCTTACACCTGTATTCCACTTACCCAAGCTCTCGTTCGGTCTGGGGCTCTCTCGTTACTTTGGTAAGCTCGAAGAACGCTGGTTACTGGACTTCGACAACCTCACCGATCGTGCCGATACCTTCTCCACGTATATTTCGTGCTGGTCACCCATATTGCTACTAACCGAATCATACACTCCGCTACACCTACGTACCCTTATCACCAACACCGAGCTAACCCTATCCATAACCCTTACACAGCTACCATTCGTTCCACGTATTCGGTTCAACTGGTACTCACCTCACCACTCCATATCAGCTGGCTTCACCTACCACAACTCTATCATCGACCTCATTTACACCCGTTACGGTACCGTAACCTCATCCACGGTTAAGTTTGCCCACCCCTTTAATTTCAAGGAGTTCACCCTCACCCCCAACCTTTCCCTCGCATATCGTACCAGCCATAACATACAGGAGTGGGGTTGCATAATCTCAGTCACCTTCGATGGCACCGAACGTATCGATTAACCGTATCGCTGGCATCGACGTAGGTGGTACCTTCATCAAATCAGGCCTCATCTCCGGTAACCAAATCATCACCACCCGCCGCGATCCCACCCCATCCTCACCCACAGAAATTATCGATACCTTAACGTTTATAATTCAGACGCTTTCACCCCAACTCGTAGGTATCGGCATGCCCGGCCTTGTCCAACATGGTGTGGTAAGCCACCCCCCCAACCTACCTGGTTGGTCGGTAATCGACCTACAGACCGAACTCCGCAAGAGAGTCAACCTTCCCGTCTTTGTAGACAACGACGCCAATATGGTCACCTACGGCGAATTCCGTATGGGTGCAGCCCAAGGCCTCCGCAACGTCATCCTCCTAACCTTAGGCACCGGTGTAGGGGCTGGCTTAATCATCGATGGTCAACTCTACCATGGCAAGGGTTATGCTGGTGAGATCGGCCACATAACGGTAGAACCTCACGGCTACCGCTGCCACTGTGGTAACCGTGGCTGCCTCGAAGCCTACGTTGGCACCTCATACGTTATACCTCGTGTAAAAGCTATCCTACCCTATCGCAATTCGTTACTCAATAAGTACCCTGAAATCACCATGGAAGCCATCGCCACCGCTGCTAACCAAGGTGACCCCTTCGCTACCGAGATCATCGACGAAATCGCCTACTACTTAGGTATAGGTGTAGCCACACTCTATTCCATCTTCGATCCCGATGCCATCATCTTAGGTGGCGGTGTCGCCAACATCGGCGACCCTTTCTTTACCAAGGTCAAATCCTACGCCACCCAACGTCTCTACGGTGACCGCAATATTGTCCTTCTACCTTCTAAACTCAAAGATACCGCTGGCGTATGGGGGGCTGCCCTCTGGGCGTTCGACCAATACACTCACTCCTTCGGTGAATAGGTTTCAACCTTCTCTTTTTGTTTGACCCGTTTACGCATCAACAGCGCCTCTTTGATCGCATCTATAGCACGGTCGACAAACTTAAACTCTATCCCCTGTTTTATATAGTCCGGTATTTTTTCAAGATCGTTCTTATTCCACTTCGGTAGTATCACTTTCTTTATCCCACTATTCTTAGCTGCTAACACCTTCTCACGTATACCACCAACTGGTAACACCTTACCTCGTAACGTGATCTCACCCGTCATCGCCACCCCAGGATCTACCGGTACCTCCGTAAACAGTGACGCAAGTGCAGTCGCTATCGCCACACCCGCCGACGGCCCATCCTTCGGTATGGCACCACCCGGTATATGTATATGTACATCGTATTTCTCCAACTCTTCCGGGTTCACCCCCAGTTCCGCCAGTATCGACCTCACATAAGAGTATGCCGCTTTCGCGGACTCCTGTAGCACCTCACCCAACCTCCCCGTAAGTATAAGATTTTTCTTACCCGGTAGCTTCACCGCCTCTATGAACATAATCTCACCCCCCGTAGGGGTCCAGCTCAACCCCGTCACCACACCAATTTCAGGCTTCTTACCCTTGACTTCAGCAAAATATTTTGGTGGCCCCAAAAACTTCACCAGATTCGTCTTCGTTATCTTTGTCACCCCTTCCTTACCTGCAGCCACCTCCTTGGCCACCTTCCTACAACAAGCCGCGATCGCACGCTCAAGCTCACGCACCCCCGCCTCACGCGTATACTCTGTAATTATCCTCATAATCGCATCCTTCGTAAACTGTATATGCTTGTCGGTTAACCCATGTTCCTTCATCTGCTTCGGTATAATATGATGACGCGCTATTTCAAGCTTCTCCTGTGGCACATACCCCGGTATATGTATGATCTCCATACGATCGAGCAACGCCGGTGGTATCGTATACGTGACATTAGCTGTGGTGATAAACATCACCTTTGACAGATCAAACGGCACCTCCAGGTAGTGATCACTAAAGCTATCGTTTTGCTCCGGATCGAGCGCCTCCAGCAACGCAGCCGCTGGATCACCCCTGAAATCCGCCCCTATCTTATCGATTTCATCCAACATAAATACTGGGTTCTTAACCCCCGCCTTCCTGATACCCTGTATTATCCTACCCGGTAACGCCCCTATATACGTACGTCTATGTCCACGTATCTCAGCTTCATCCCTTACACCACCCAGCGAGAACCTGACAAACTTCCTACCCAACGCACGTGCTATGGATTTACCCAATGACGTCTTACCCACACCTGGTGGGCCCACAAAACATAGTATTGGCCCCTTCATGTCCTGTTTAACCTTCCTAACCGCAAGAAACTCAAGTATCCTTTCCTTAACTTCATCCAGATCGTAATGATCCTCATCCAATATCTTCTTAGCACGTTCGATATCGAGGTTATCCTCAGTCTCCTTATCCCATGGCAACGCTATCAACCAATCTATATACGTACGCGATACCTCATACCCTGGCATACCCGGTTGTAGACGTTCGAGCTTCTCCAGCTCCATAAATGCCACCTTCTTCGCCTCCTCCGGCATACCTGACGCTTCTACTTTCTTGCGTAGCTCTTCGACTTCCGATACCCCCGCCTCACCCAGCTCCTTCTTTATCGCTTGCAACTGTTGACGTAACAGGTACTCACGTTGCGTCTTACCCAACTCAGTCTGCACCTGATCCCTTATCTTTTCTGCCAACTGTATGATGTTAAGCTCCTGACTCAATATCGGTAACAACCTACTTATACGTTCCTTGGGATCTATTGCATTCAATATCTCCAACCGTGCCTGATACTTCAACGAAGGCAAGTTTGACGCTATGAAATCGGCCAACTTACCCGGCTCTTCTATCTTCTCCGCCACGATTGCCAGTTCATCCGGTATCTCATCCGTATGCTGTACGATCTCCCTCACAAACTTATGCACATTCTTGATAGTAGCCTGCACCTGTAGATCCTGCATATCTACCGGTGGCTCGTGTATTACCTCAATCTTCACCTTATGGAACGGCTTCGTCTGTGTCACTTTCACCACCTTAGCCCTTACGATACCCTGCAGTAGCAACCTTATCTCACCCATCGGCCCCGTAGCCATCTTCATGATACCTGACACCACACCTATCGGGTTGTACAGCTCAGTTACCGGTACATCTTCTTTCTTCTCCTTGATCGGTACCACCAACACCAACCTATGTGCACCCAACACCGAACGTATACCCTCTTTTTCAGCTTCATCCACCACCACGTGTGGCATCACCGTGTAGGGGAACGGCACCTTATCACTTACCACCAATACCGGCAGTTCATCCGGTATCTCTACTTTCATATCTTTGGGTTCCATCTCTTCAGGTTTTGATTGCTTTTTACCAAACATCATTCAATCACCAATATACGTTTTTCTTTCTCCTTCTTATGGAGTTTAAGTGAAAACAACCCATGATAGTTATCCACCTCAATACGATTCTCATCCACCGCAAACGGTAGCTTTATCTTCCTTTCGAACGGCCCAAAATTTATCTCCTCCGTCAAACATTCAGCCCCCTTAATGCTTTCCGGTGGAAACGTCTCCCCCTTTATTATAAGTGTATCTCTATCTTCATCCAGATAGAAATGTACATCTTCCGTACGTACACCACCAAGGTTCACCAACACTGTCACCACATCACCCTTCACGTACATGCATACCGGTGGAAACACCTCCACAAACATCGAATCCGGTGCACTCAACATAGGCATCCTTCTCGCCCACCATACTGCCATAAATTTACGATATTCAATATCGGCCATCTTTTAAAGATATATACAACCTTCCACGGTCAACCATATTGTGTATAAAAACGTCACACTCGATACTTTAAATACTGCTAAATAACCATCACCTGAGTGATGATCCTCTCACCACAATCGTGAAATTTACCCATAAATTTTAAACAAATAGGAAATAAAAGTTTATTCTTTTAATAGGCATTCAGAGATATTGGCAACCGATGTTGTGAGAATACCTTCAATGAAAGAGGTGCATGGTATGGAGTGCATCTTTAAAAAGTTGTATGTGGCAAATTATGGTAGCAATCAAATCGTAATCTTGCAATAGAAGGGCGATGCAAAATTTTAGTAATAAGGAGGTGTTATGTTTAAATTGAAGGTATCATTGGTGATAACTCTATACGTTGTGGCTATTACGATACCCACGTGTATGAATGGCCATAAAATCATATTAAATGGAGTAACCACCCCACATAATTTATGTCAACAGTATCACTCTTTCAGATTAAACCCCTATGCACAGATGACAGAGACGAGGATGTTTACCACTTGTATGAGCACACCAGAGACGGAAAGAAATAAAAAGAATAACTTTATCAAAACCGCTGCCATATATGGGTTAGAATGGCTTGGCACCGCAGTTGTTACTGGAGTGTGGTCGTTTATAGCGATGATGGGATACTGGCCCCCTGGTGCTGATATCTCGGATCTCCCTCCGCCAGAAATTATGTTTC
>JAGGUB010000068.1 GCA_021158725.1 Caldifarciminota bacterium
GAGCTTCTTCGGTATAGGTAGTAGCTATCAAATTTATGCCATCTATGAAGTTTGTAGAATATCCATCTTTGTTATTACGTATTGCTGTAACCATCTGGATGAAGTTGTTGACTTCTAACCTACCGCAGTATTTTTAACCCATGAAAGTAGGCTATGTGGCCATATTAGGTAGACCCAATGTCGGTAAATCCACATTACTCAACCGCTTATTGGGGAACAAATTAGTAGCTGTAAGCCCCAAACCTCAAACCACTCGTCACAAGATACGTGGGATATTGACCACAAAGGACTATCAGATTGTGTTCCTCGATACTCCAGGTATACTTGAACCCCGCTATACATTACATAAGGTGATGCTGGATAGTGCATTATCGGCATTGAACGAAGCTGACGTTCCGGTATTGATGGTAGAACCTTTCGGTATAGATATGGATGTTGTGGATAAGGTAGGTAAAGCCAATAAACCCACAGTTATCGTTATAAATAAAGTTGATTTGGTCAAAGATCCGGAGGGGCTCAAAAATCTAATCGAAGAGTACAAAAAATTTGATTTCGTAAAGGATGTCGTCCCTATATCAGCATTATATTCAGTGGGATTGGCAAAACTTATCGAGGTGATAGTTTCGCTACTACCAGAAGGTGAAATATTATACCCCGAGGATATGATATCGGATTATCCGGAACGCTTCTTTGTGGCTGAAATCATACGTGAGAAGATATTCCACCTGTATCGACAGGAGATTCCATATGCGACTGCGGTGGTGGTTGAGGATTTCATCGAACGCGAAAAAGGCAAGTACTATATACGTGCTGTCATCTATGTGGAACGTGAATCCGAAAAGAAGATACTCATAGGTAAAGGAGGGCAGAAGCTCAAGCAACTCGGTCAACGAGCACGCAAGGATATAGAGGCATTCATCAACCATCCAGTCTACTTAGAGCTATGGGTAAAGGTGAAAAAAGATTGGCGCCGTGACCCTACCTTTTTACAGCGTTTCAGCTACACATCATGAATGTTAAAGTGAAAATTGGGGTTGAAGTACATGCGCAGTTGAAGACGAGGACCAAGCTATTTTGTAGCTGTAGCACAGAGTATGGAGCTATACCTAACTCACAGGTATGTCCGGTATGTTTGGGTATGCCTGGTACATTACCGGTTTTGAATAAGCAAGCAGTTAAGCTGGCTATCAAAGCAGCATTAGCCCTGAACTGCCGTATAAACGAGTTCTCACTATTTGCACGTAAGAATTACTTCTACCCTGATTTGCCAAAAGGTTATCAGATAACACAATATCAGTATCCGCTGGCTGCTAATGGATGGGTAGATATCGATGGCCACCGTATCCGTATACGTAGGGTACACCTTGAAGAAGATGCTGGTAAAATCATACATATGGGTGATAGAATATTGATAGATTACAATCGCTGTGGTATACCATTGATTGAAATAGTGACTGAACCTGATCTCACATCTGGTGAACAGGCATATAAATATCTGGTCTATTTGCGTCAATTGTTACGCTACATAGACGTATGTGGTGGCGATATGGAGAAGGGTGAACTACGATGTGAACCCAACATCTCCGTAGAGGTTGATGGCCTAAAGGGTGAGCGTGTCGAGATCAAAAACCTCAACTCAATCCGTGCAGTAGAAAAGGCCATCAACTACGAGATAGAGCGCCAAATCGCAACATTACGTGCAGGTAGGAAAGTAGAGATGACCACTTTATTATGGAACGAATCCACCGGTAAGACTGAACCTATGCGTGTAAAGGAGGAAGAGGCTGATTATAGGTACTTTCCGGAGCCTGACCTTCCACCACTTATCGTAAAACCTGAGGAGATAGCCATGATACGTGCGGAGTTGCCTGAGTTACCACAGAATAAACTCGAACGCTTTGTAAAAACCTATAAGCTATCGGATAGAGATGCACGAATATTGGCGTTCAACCTACCACTTAGTGAGTACTACGAAAAGCTTGTAAAGTTGGGAGTTTCGCCACACAGAGCGAGTAGTTTCATCATATCCGAGGTGTTGGCATTACTTAAACGTGAGAAAAAGAGTATCGAGGAGCTAAACGTATCACCGGAGGCGCTGGCGGAGTTACTGAAATTGGTGGAAGCTGGTGACCTTACACTCAATATTGCCAAAACCGTATTTGTGAAGATGGAAGAACATAATCTATCCGCACGTGAGGTGCTCGAACGTGAAGGTATTGTCCAGATACGTGAAACCGATAAATTAAAAGAGATCATTATGGAGGTGATGCGAGAAAATCCAAAAGAGGTGGCCCGCTACCGTGCAGGTGAAAAGAAGCTGATAACCTTTTTCATGGGTCAAGTGATGCGTAAAACACGTGGTCAAGCCAACCCCCACATAGCGAGACAGCTTCTGGTAGAAATGTTGGAGGGTGGATGAAACGTCGTGAATTCATAATCAACTTGTTATTAATAATGTTGGGAATATTTGTGATCACCGTCTTGGGTAGATTTATCTTCAACCGTCCACGTAGTGGCTGGCCTCGATATGGGCCATCTAAGCTCGCAGGTTAGCCTCCCAATATTGTGATACGTTTTACAACTTCGTGACCTAACCTATTGTTTAGTTTGGCTTTTATCTCATCTTTGAGCATCATCAATTCCTGTCGCCAAACAGGGTGCCCCACCTTAACATATAGGGTGCCACGCTGTATGCACTTGACTTTGGTGTGACGTGCAATCTTATCACCCACAACATCTTGCCAGATATGTAGTACCTGATACTCCATGAACCTGGACGTAAGGCCAAGCTGATTCAACACCGTAGGTAATATTTCACCTATGTGTTTCATCGTGGTATACCACCCATACTGAAGTGGAACTCCCAACCCGGTTTGACACGGTTCCATCCGTACGCTATGTCAAACCCAATAATACCCATCATCGGTATTTCCATCCTTACACCGATACCTACGCTTTTCTTGAGCTCATTGAGCATCGCACCACTGAACGAGGGCCATGTGTTACCTGCATCAAAGAATATCAATGGATATATGTTAGGTTGTGCCTCGTACCGTAATTCAAATGTCGTTGTAATTGCGAACTGCCCACCTATGGCTTTGCCACCTACTTTGGGGGTTACGGAGAATTCAGGATACCCACGTAACCGCCACGGATGCATGACACCACCGAGGAAGAACCGTTCATATATTGGAATAACATCTGATGGTTTATAACCCGCAATCAACCCCAGCTTCGTCTCCCATGCTAATGTTAGTTTATCCATCAACTTGTAATATTCGCGGTTCTCAAGTATGTACTTCTGATAGTTTACCGTACCACCAAGTAACCCACCCGCATATTCTGCACTTATGGAACGATAGCTGCCCGCGGTTGGGTTAAATGGACGGTCACGTGAATCCCTAACCAGTGATATCCACCACACACTACGACGTTCGTTACGTGCATATTCGGTAGCTACCTGGGTAGTATCTACAGGGGTTACATTTACCAATTCATAAGAATACATTGTGCTCACCGTAGTGTATAGCAGATGCGGTATAGGACGCGACAACTTAATGTCACCACCTGTACGTCGTTCGTTGAAATAGTACCTGTAGCGGTTGGTATGATAGAGGTCAAACCCCACTGTGATAGGTATATCGAATATCCATGGCTTGGTATACCCGAACAGCGCATTGGTTATCTCGCTACCTTTCTCGAATGATGCTTGTAAACGTTCACCTCTACCACGGAAGTTGGGTATCATCACACTGATGGTACCCACAAGTTTGTACAGCTCACTATAACCTATACCAGCGTTTATGAGCCCCGTCTGTTTCTCCTTTACCTTTATTATAAGGTCGACAAGGCTATCAGAATTGTCTACTGGCTTGAAGTCGAGCCCAAGGCTATCGAAATACCCCAGCTGGAATACACGACGTTGACTGGCTATCAGTTTATCTCGTACAAGTAAGTCACCGGGAAATATCGATAGTTCACGCCTTATCACCACATCATGTGTACGATCGTTGTTTACGATGTCAATCCTTCGCACCCTGATGGGGAGGCCTTCCTTTATGTTAAACGTGACATCAACCGTATCTCCGTAGATAGTGTACTCAGGTATAACGTTGAGATTAAGGTATGCACGGTCACCATATAGTGTATAGATGGTTTCAACTGTCTTGTGTAATTTATCTTCAGAATATAGGTCCCCTTTTTCAAATGTGACAAGGTTACGTAATTGCGTATCGGTAAATACGGTGTTGCCAACAAACTCAACATCACCAAAGTAATATTTGTCACCCTCATGTACATAGAAGATTAAGTCAACCTCGTTATGCACTGTATCCCAAACAACCTTACTGCTATCGAGCCGCGCTGCACCAAACCCCGATGCTCTATAGAACGATAGCAATCTACCGCGATCCTTGAGATATTCATCATAGTTGAAGTCACCTTTCCAGAAATAGCATTTACGTTCTTTGTTTTTCAGGTGCTGTTTGACAATGTTGGGTGCGATTGCATTTGCACCCACTATCTGTATGCTATTGATGTGTACGTTTTTGATCTCGTGGATGATGAATGTGAGTGCAAGTGAATCACTTTCCGTCTCTTGTTTTACTTTTACGCTTGTGAAAGGCATACCTTCTTTCGTGTAGAGTTGTAAGATCTTAGTACGTGCCTTCTCTATATCGTGTTGGGCAACCGGCATCCCCACAGGTAAATTTAGCTCTTTAAGTAATTTCTTAATCTCTATAGCTTTATTACCTATGATTCGTAGCTCACGCAATGGTGGACCCTCCTTCACAACATATGTGAGTTTAACCCCTGTGCCAATTCTATCGGATTCGATTTTTACGGTTTCGATACCACGTAGGGATAATATTCGTTTGATTGCACGTGACAGTAGGGAGGGTGTGATCTCATCACCTACTTTTATGCCGGCAATAAGTTTAACCTCTCTCGCTGAGTAGTAGTGTGTACCCGTAACCTCGATATCCACTACAACCTGTGCTGCATAGAGGTTAACAGCTATCGCAAGTAGTAAGATAGTAGCTAACCTACGCATCTATAAAAAGTACATTATATGTGGTTTACACAACCCCAATACTTGCCATTTGCTGTGGGTTGCTTATTTTACAAGTATGATTGAGGGTGTAAAAATTAAATCACTTCGTGTGATACCCGATGAACGAGGTAGGTTGATGGAAATATTGCGTGCGGATGATGAGCTGTTCATTAAGTTTGGGCAAGTATACGTGACAACCGTGTACCCAGGTGTGGTTAAGGCATGGCATTACCACAAGAAACAGACGGATAACATCACGTGTGTACATGGAATGATAAAGCTTGTATTGTATGACGCAAGAAGTGGTTCACCTACATATGGTGAGGTTAACGAGCTCTTTATAGGAGTACATAACCCGCAGCTCGTGCAGATACCACCACTTGTTTATCATGGTATAAAGGGTATAAGTGTTGAGGAAGCGATCGTTATCAACATACCTACAGAACCGTATGACTACGAACAGCCGGATGAGTATAGGGTTGACCCATATTCAGGTGAGGTACCGTATGATTGGCGTCGAAAGGATCGTTAATGCGTGTGCTGCTGACGGGTGGTGCAGGATTCATTGGCAGTAACTTTGTCAACTGGATAATCGAAAATACGGATGCAGATCTATTTGTGATAGATGCGCTCACATACGCAGGTAATCTCGATAATTTTACCCCATCTGTATGGGGTAGCACACGTTTCCACTTCATTAAAGGCAATATATGTGATAGCGATGTGTTGTATCCATTGCTCAAGAAGGTAGATTATGTGATACATCTTGCTGCTTGGACACATATCGATAGATCCTTGCTTGATATAACGCCATTCATAGAGACTAATATCAAAGGTACAGGTGTGTTGCTGGAGGGGTTACGTAAATATCACGTGAAACGGTTGGTACATGTTTCAACCTGTGAAGTGTACGGTGAAGCAAAATACTTACCCATAGATGAACAGCATCCTAAGGAACCGCTTAGCCCCTATGCAGTTAGTAAGTTAGCGGGTGAGCAGTTAGTTCAACTCTATCAGAAGCTTTACAGAATACCGGTTGTTATATTGCGACCATTTAATATATTTGGGCCACGACAGTATCCGGAGAAGTTGATACCATTTTTCATAATCAATGCGATGCTCGATAACCCATTACCTATTTATGGTGACGGTACAGCCAAAAGGGACTGGCTATATGTGGATGACTTGCCACCTGTAATATGGAAGATTATGGAGATGGAGGGTGTTGATGGTGAGGTGCTGAATATAGCCACAGGTAAGGGTATGACAATCAATGAGATCGCAGATTGTATATTGAATACGCTGGATAAGCCCAAAACACTGAAACGTCATGTGGAGGAACGTGAGGGTCATATTAAGCAACTTATCGGCAGTTACAAAAAAGTAGAACAACTACTGGGGTGGTCACCTACGGTGGAGTTCAACCAGGGGTTACGTAAAACAATAACCTGGTACAAAGAGAATCGCGAGTGGTGGACCAAAATACTACGAAGAGATAGTTATCGCAAATTTGTGAAAAGCTGGTATAAGGGACGGATACAATTGCGTTTGTGATATATGGATGAGCTCATCTCTGGGTATTTAACCCGAATAAAGCTGGGGCGCTTTCTGCGTGGTTTCTTAAAACAGTCTACCATATATGGGGTGGGTCAGATTTTGGTTAAGTTTGCACTTTTCATACTTGTACCTGTATTTGCACGTGTGTTTTCACTTAAAGAGTATGGTATTGTTTCACTATACATGATATTCTGGTCGGTAATACACCTCATATATACATTGGGTATACCACAGGCGTTTCTGCGATATTTCTTCCCTGAAGATAAAGTGCTTACAGAGGAGGAACAACGTTCGGTGTTCTCAACCGCCTTCTATATGTTGACATTTATAGCTGTGTTGATATCGACATGCATTGCAAGTACAGCGGATCAATTGGCACAACTCATTTTTAAAGACAGAACCTGTGCACCCCTTATATGGGTGATGGCAATAGCATTGGTGTTTGAAGCCAGCTTACAGGTATCACGTGCATTGTTACGGGCGTTGAAGAAACCCAACCTCCATGTAGGGTTGGATGTAGGTAGACATTTTATGGCAGCGGGATTAATTATTTTGATGCTGGTGAAGTATAAATTGGGAGTCATAGCAGTGGGTTATGGTTTCCTAATAGGTGACGCAGTGGTATGGTTTATCTCACTATATGTGGTAAGAAACTACCTGAGGTGGAGGTTCGACTTATCGTTATGCCCAAAATTTTTGAGATTCGGTATACCGCTTGTACCCACAGCGCTCGCGATGTGGGTGTTGGGGTTCGCTGACCAGTATATATTGCGGGTGTTCAGGACGATGGAGGAAGTGGGTTTGTATGGGTTAGCATATAGGGTTGGAATGATAGTGAGTTACTTTGTGGTGGCACCACTTAACCTCACATGGTCGGCAGCTCAGTTTGAGATCTATCAGAAAGAAGGTAAGAACATACATACAAGGTATTCGAAGGTATTGTTTCTCTTCGTATTTGTGAGCTTAAGTGTAGCTGTTACGTTGTCAATATTTAGCCCAGAGATTATCAAGATATTGGGGACGAAGAAATTTATGCCAGCTGTTGGTGTTGTGCCACTTGTGGCGTTGGGTTATGTGTTCTATGGGATATATCTTGTCGATACGGTAGGTATAAGTCTTGCCAAGCGGACAGGTTATCTGGCGCTGTTGACTGGTATTATGGCAATCTTTAATGTATTGCTCAATTGCTTATGGATTCCTAAATGGGGTATAACGGGGGCAGCAGTAGCTACGTGTATATCATATATGGGGTTGGCTCTACTGGGGTACTTGTTCAACCAGCGTATATTTCGCATAAACTTCAGATGGCGTGAACCAATATTATCCATAGTGATAGGTGCAACCTTTATAACCTGTGCAACCTTTATTAAACCAATTGGCTGGCGGGTGGGGTTATGGGTAGGGTATTGGGTGGTTATGGTGATGGTATTCTTTCGTGATATATTTGGTCAAACTATCAAGGCTTTATTTTTATCAGATAGATAGGTCTCAAGTATGATAGCTGCAGATAGTGAATCGACATCGCTTCTGTTGGTGGTTTGACTTAAGCGACGTTCTGCTTCCTTAGAAGTCAATTTCTCATCCACCAGTTTGACACATTTCCCGGTACGCTCTTTTATTGTACGTGCTATCGTTCGTATCTTGACACTACGTGAGCTATCGGTGCCATTAAAGTGTAACGGTAGGCCAACGATTATCTCATCGATAGGATATGCTTCTAATAACTTCATGAGTTCGTCCCAAAATGCTTCACTACTTATCGTTTTGAGTGGCATTATCACACCATTTAGCTCTAATGCGAAACCTATGCGTTTCTCACCCCAGTCTATACCGAGGGTAACCATCAACCACGTATTGCTTTAAGGATTTTATCGGCAACCAATTTACCGGAAAGTAACATACCACCAAAGATGGGCCCCATTCTTGGTGCACCAAATACTGCATTGGCGGCCATCCCCGTAACATAGAGGCCGGGGTAAACTTCACGCGTGTTATCGGCTATTTTCTTCTCACCTATGTCTGCCCACATCGGCTGTTCACCTATGAGGTCGCCAGTGGGTGTGGGCAGTTTGACATCCAGTTTTGCCTTTAATTTACGTACGAGTGCGGCTTCATGACCGGTGGCATCGATTACTGCCTTGGATTTGATGCAGAGTGGATCGACATGTAATTTAGACATCCACACCGCAGACCAATTTATAACGACACCTGTGACACGATTTTCACGTATCATTAAGTCTTCAATCTCTATGAGGTTGAAAATCCTTACACCGGCACGTACTGTCTTATGGATAATGGTAGCTGCAAGCTCTATGGCTGAAGTTACGTAATATGAAGGTGCGTAGAGTTCGTAAGCAACATCTAAGTCGTCAAGTATGGGTTTACCTTCATCACCAACTACTATCTCGTTGAACATCATACCGCCACCCCATATGCCGCCACCTAAGCTGGCACGTTTTTCAAATAATGCAACTTTTACACCAGCTTGCGCAAGATAGTACGCGGCAACAAGCCCACTGGGACCACCACCAGCAACGACAACATCAGGCTCCAATGTATCACGAAGCCGCGTAAGGTAACGCTCGATGATGGCTTTTGATACAATTTTTTCGTCGATCATGATTTTAAGATACAACCATAGAGTATATGTCAACCAAAGATCTGTTCATAATCGATAAATTATCTCTATAATATGTTTATTTTGTGGATAAATTTTTAATTTTAATCTGCTATTTGGTTATTAATTTATGTCATAAATCCTGGGATATAAAGGAAATTGGGCATAAAAATTGGTCAATTGTTCCAAATTTACTTGACTTTTTCTGGGATAAGATATCCTTTTAGGAAGAAGGAGGGATGATGCTCAAGAAAATTTACCTCATGACACCAGGACCTACCCCTGTACCGGACGAGGTGCGGTTGGCTGAGGCACAACCCATCATCCATCATAGGACTAAGGAGTTTACGGAGATATTTAACCAAGTGAGTGAAGATATTAAGATAGTGTTTAAGACTAAGAATCCTGTTCTGATATTTGCATCATCTGGTACGGGTGCTATGGAGGCAGCTGTTGTAAATACTTTATCACCCGGTGATAAAGTATTGGCAATAACTGGTGGTAAGTTTGGCGAACGTTGGCGTGATATATGTAAAGCGTTTGGGTTAAATACACTCACGATAGATCCAGAATGGGGTGATCGCGCCGATCCCAAAGATGTTGAACGTATGTTGAACGAACATCCTGACATAAAGGCAGTATTTGCAGTATTATCCGAAACGAGTACGGGGACACTTGGGCCAATAAAAGAGTTGGGTGAAATAATAAAAGATAGAGATAATACCATATTCGTTGTTGATGCAATCAGTGGGCTTGGTGCATGCAACATAGAAGTAGATGAATGGGGTGTTGACATATGTGTTACGGGTTCACAGAAGGGGTTGATGATGCCGCCTGGCTTGGCATTCGTTAGTATAAGTGATAAAGCGATGAAATTTGTCGAAACTTCCAAGTTACCAAAGTATTACTGGGATTTTAAGGCGATGCTCAAGTCAAAGGCAAAAGGTCAAACCGCATATACGCCTGCAGTATCACTTATTGTAGGGTTAAAGAGTGCACTCGACCTCATCAAACAAGAAGGTATGGATAACATTTTGGCACGGCATCACCTTTTGGCTGAAGCCACCCGTGAAGCGGTTAAAACTATAGGGTTGGAGTTATTCAGCAAGTATCCCGCGGATTCGGTAACTGCCATAAAGGCACCTCAAGGTATAGATGGTGAAACCCTTAAAAAGCAGATGGACACAAAATATGGTGTAAAAGTAGCGGGGGGCCAGGCACACCTGAAGGGTAAAATAATAAGGATTGCACATCTCGGATATATGGGGCCATTCGATACAATTACGGCGATTGCGGCACTTGAGATGGCACTCAATGACCTTGGATACCCAGTAGAGCTGGGTAAAGGTGTAAAGAAAGCATTAGAGATCATCTATAAAGGGTGGAAATAACCTATCATCGATCATCAAACGGGAGGAAAGATGAAATTAATCATCGCTGATCCTATTGATGAAGCAGCAAAGAATGAACTTATGAAGATCGTGGAGGTGGAGGACCTTTCAGATATACCTAAGGATGAGCTACCGAAATATGTTAAAGATGCCGACATAATGGTGGTACGTAGTGCAACAAAAGTGAGACGTGATATGATCGATCAGATGCAAAACATGAAACTCATCATACGTGGTGGTGTAGGTATCGACAACATAGATGTGGAATATGCACGTGAAAAAGGTATCGAAGTACGTAACACACCAGCTGCCAGCAGTATAACGGTGGCGGAGCTTACGATTGCACATATGTTGGCGGTGGCAAGACACATACCCTATGGGACACAGAGTCTCAAACAAGGTAAGTGGGAGAAAAAGAAACTAAAGGGTATAGAGCTCTATGGTAAGACGGTTGGTATAATAGGGTTGGGCCGCATAGGGAATGAGGTTGCCAAACGTGTACAAGCACTTGGTATGAAGGTTATAGCATACGATCCATACGTTAAAGAGTCAGCGGTTGCGAAACTCGTTGACCTCGATACTTTATTGAAGGAGGCTGATATCATCACAATACATACACCGCTTACAGATGAAACACATCACCTCATTGGTAGGAAAGAGATCGAGAAGATGAAAGATGGTGTTATCCTCATAAATACTGCACGTGGGGGTGTGATCGACGAATCCGCAATCATTTGGGGGTTGGAAACAGGCAAAATATATGGGGTGGGGCTCGATGTATACGAGCAGGAACCATTACCGGCAGATCATCCATTACTTAAGTTTGATAATGTATCGCTTACACCACACATAGGGGCACAGACGGCAGCCGCAAGGAAAAGGATAGGTCAGGAAGTTGTAAAAATAGTGCGTGAATTTGTAAGCAAGTGATGGCAGAGATTAGGCCCTTTCGTGGATATCGTTATAACCTGAACAAAGCGGGGACTCCATCCAGATTGGTGACACAACCTTACGATAAGATAACACCCGAGATGCAAAAATCCTACTACGAGATGAGCCCATACAATTTTGTGCGCCTGATACTGAATGCGAGTGATGACCCATACGAGGGGGCAAAGAAGACACTGGAAAGATGGATAAATGAGGGAATACTTATTCAAGACGATAAACCTGGTATATACCCATACTACCAAGCTTATAGGACACCATGGGGTGAACACCGTATCAGACGTGGGTTCGTGACGTTATTGAAGCTCGAAGAGTTCACATCAGGAGTGGTGCTACCACACGAGAAGACGCTACCTAAGCCAAAAGAGGATCGATATAAGTTGTTGAGTGCAACGAAAGCACACTTAGGACAGATATTCATGTTATATCCGGATAGGGAACTTAAAATAGTGAAAATGATTGACAACAAAATTAAGGATACGTCTCCACTTATGGAGACGGAAGAACATTATGAGCCAGGTGTAACCCACAAATTATGGTACATAGACGATGAAGAACTCATAAATGAGATACGTAAAGAGATGTTGGACAAACATCTATTGATTGCAGATGGACACCATCGTTATGAGACCGCTCTACTCTATAGTAAAGAGCACCCAGGTGCAAATTACGTGATGATAACACTCGTGAGTATGGACGATCCAGGGTTACTGATATTGCCCACACATCGTGCGATCAAGGGTATAAAGATTGATGAGAGGTTCTGGACTAAGTTAGGGGAGGTTTTCAATTATCGTGAGGTATCCAGATCAGTATTACAAGAGGCTATGCGTAAAAAGAAGAAAGGGATATGGGGGCTTTACGTAAACAGCAAGTATTATCTGTTGGAGGTAAATAACCGCAACAGGTTAGATGAGCTGTTACCCTCTGATATGAGTGATACATGGTGTGACCTCGATGTGGCGATACTGCATAAGGGGATACTTGAACCTATCTTAGGCATACCTGAAGAGCCTGGTGAAGCCAAAAAATATATCGATTATCTACGATATGAAGATGAGGGAGTGAAAGGCGTAGACGAAGGCAAATATACAGCATTGTTTTTGCTCAACCCGGTTTCTATCAAAGAGGTGGAACAGGTAGCGCTACAAGGGGAGAAGATGCCACCTAAATCTACGGACTTTTATCCTAAACTCATAAGTGGGTTGGTACTTTATAAATTTGAATAGGAGGGTGTATGGACCTGGTTATAAAGGCAAGACACTTTGAATTACCAGATAATCTTAAAGAGTTTATAGAGAGAAAGATGCGTAAATTGCTACGGTATTCACAACGCATAGATAAAGCCGAAGTTATATTGGAATGGAACTATCCACGATACTTTGTAGAAATTAACCTACATACACGACATGAATGGTTCAACAGCAAAGCAGAGGGTACGGATTCGTTTGAAACCGTGTTTGAACATGCACTCAAGAAGATGGAACGCCAAATCACGGACTATGAACATCGGCTTAAAGAGAAGCCATAATGCATAAGTTGATATTGGATGGAGAGACACTTGACCTTACGTCTCTCATATGGGCGACATTCGACGAAACCGTAAAAGTTGAAGTAGCAGAGAAAGCATGGTATAACTTACAACGTTCCTACGAAAATCTCAAGCGATCCGTCAACAAAGGTACCCAAATATATGGGGTAACTACGGGTGTGGGGGCAAATGAAAGTATAACCCTTAAAGAAAGTGAACGACTTAACTTTCAAGAAAAGATTATCAAAAGCCATAGTGTGGGTGTGGGCAGCAATGTACCAAAGGATATAGTACGTGCTACGTTGATATTGAAGATTAATAGCTTGATAAAGGGATATTCAGGTGTACGAAAGGAGGTCGTCGAATATCTGACTGCATTCCTCAATTCCCACATGTACCCAACGATACCCGAGAAGGGGTCATTGGGTGCATCGGGTGACCTCGCCCCATTATCACATATGGCGTTACCGATAGTTGGGCTGGGTCAAGTCATGTACGATGAACAACTTATAGAAGGTGCAGAAGCATTGAAAATACTGGGGTTAAAGCCACTGAGGTTGGAGCTTAAGGACGGGTTAGCACTTAACAATGGGTTACAGTATTCGTTAGCTTTGGCAGCCTTTAATATAGACGAGAGTTTGTTCCTACTCGATGAAGCTATAAAAGCGTTTGTGTTGAGCTTAGAAGCGATATTGGGGTTTGGTGAAGCATTCAGGTCTGAGGTGGCTAAAGTCAGAAATATACCGGGAATGCAATATGTAAATAGCCGAATATGGGAGTATATCAAAGGCAGTAAACTTATAGATACAGGTGTTGGACACAAACAGGATCCATATTCGTGGCGTACCTTCACACAGGTAGCAGGTACTGTATATGACAACTTACAATATGTGAGAGCTACCATTGAAAGGCTACTTAATAGTGTAACAGATAACCCACTGGTGTTCACGGATGGTGTGGTGTCAGCTGGTAACTTTCATGGTGAGGATCTGGCACTCGCTATGGATTTTCTCGCACTAAACATAGTCTCACTGGGTACAATATCTGAACGACGGGTATTTGCATTGTTGTCAACACATATGAACCGCGGGTTACCACCGTTCCTTGCTAATAAACCTGGTGACAATGGGCTTATGATGATACAATACACGGATGTATACCTTGTGACTGAAAATCGGCAACTCGCCACCCCAGTTGTAGGACATTCCATACCTACATCGGCGGATCAGGAGGATTACGTTAGCTTATCCGCGTTATCAGGCTTAAAGGTAAGGAATATGTTACAAAACCTGTACAAGATAATAGCTATCGAGTACATAACAGCGGCACAAGCGATAGATTTTAGGGGACGAGAAGATTTAGGTGAAGGTAGTCGCAAAATCTATGAAGAGGTACGACGGGTCGTACCATTTGTTGAGGAAGATTGCGTGTTATACAAATATATAGAAGAGATGGCGACACATCTTCGTAACAAATATCGTGAATATGCGGTACAAAGAGGCAGGTGTTGACCTCGATAAGGCTAAAAAGGTTGTGGGTATTTTGCAAAAAATTAACCCACAAATAGGGGAGTTCGGTGGGCTATTCCCTATAGACAGAGAACGATATCTTGTCGCCAGTGTTGATGGTGTAGGTACGAAGATCAAAATAGCGGTTGAACTCGGTAAACATACTGGTATAGGTGAAGACCTGGTTAACCATTGTGTTAATGATATACTCTGTATGGGGGCGAAACCCTTATTCTTTATGGACTATTTCGCTACAGGTAAGCTGGAGCTTGACGTATTTGAACAGGTGATACAGGGGATAGATGTGGCAACAAAAGCACATAATATGGTACTATTGGGGGGTGAAACTGCAGAGATGCCTGGTTATTATGAGGGTGGTGAGTATGAACTTGTGGGCTTCATAGTGGGTGAAGTGAATCGAAACGATAGATTACCAAAGAGACAGAAGATAAAACCAGGCGATCTGGTGATAGGGTTTAGTTCATCAGGTCTACATACAAATGGGTACTCTTTGGTACGTAAAATCATAGCGGATGGAAAGTTATCACTTGATAAATATTACGATGAGATAGGTAACACGTTAGGGGATGAGCTGCTTAAAGTGCATCGGTCGTACTTTTTCCTGTATCCATACCTGTCACACATAAAGGCGATAGCACATGTAACAGGTGGCGGCCTTTATGATAACCTGATCCGCGTGTTGCCAGAGGGGTTGGGTGCGAAAATCAAAAAGATATGGCCTATACCTCCCATATTTAATTTGATCATGGAATATGGTAATGTGAGTGAAGAAGAGATGTTTCGTGTCTTCAACATGGGGATCGGTATGGTAGCAATAATGGATCAAACTGATATATCAATATTGGAAAACAAGTTGGATGAAAAATTCTATGTAATAGGTGAGATAATCGATAGACCCGGTGTATGGATAGAATAAGAGTTATCTGGTACTCGGGACGTAGCAGGTACGAACGACCGGTTACGATATACGTTGATGATACGGAATATCGAGTAGATGAAATCAAAAAAGAATACGTTGAGGAAGAGCTCTGTGGTGATCGCAAACATGTATGGATAATACGTAGTGGGATCAATACCTACAAGCTGGAATTGTACACATC
>JAGGUB010000090.1 GCA_021158725.1 Caldifarciminota bacterium
GATACGGTCGAAAGTCATCCAATACGAACCCGGTGCTGAGCCAGCTGATTCATTCCGTATCTATAGAAAAGAGGAATCTGGCACGTATTCACCTATCGCAACAACGGTTGATACCTTCTACCAAGATACTGATGTAGAGAATGACCACACTTACTGGTACTACGTGACGGCATTCTTCGGTACGTCTGAAACCCCTCCAAGTAACGAGGTGAGTGCCACACCGTTCTCATTAACCACCGTAGATATATGTTATGACGATGGTATACCTGATGGTGGCTACACCATCGGTAGCGGTAATTACATGGCGGTTAGGTTTACACCACCAGAATATCCGGTAGGTATCACCAAAATCCGTTATTATCTCACAAGCGGGCCTGGTAACTTCATCGGCTACATATGGGATGACGATGGTGAAGATGGGCTACCTGGTACACAACTATATCAAGCTAACTTCATAGGTGCCACAGAAGGATGGAACGAACACATACTTGATAGCATGCTCGTAATAACTGATGGCGACTTCTATGTGGGGTTGAGGGCACTCACCACCACACCACCACTTGGTTACGATACCACAGCGCCGTTCGACGATCGCAGTTACTACAAAGTAGGTGACGAACCTTGGGAATTATTCAGCGATGCTGGCCTGTATTACGATCTCATGATACGTGCAACCGTCGATACCCATGCGGTTGGAGTAGAAGAAGTCGCACGTACTGAAATATTATCAATAAAGTTAGCTAACTCGATCATAGGTGATTACGTTCACGCTACAGTCACTGTACCTGGAATGCAGGATTTCGCCATCACATTACACAATGTCATGGGACAGAAACTTTCCACCCCAGTAACGATCAGAAACATGGGCGATCACTACGACGTAACAATAGGGGTTGCCAATCTACCCACCGGCATATATTTTATTACGGTACGCTCTCATGATAGCTCGGTAA
Organism: Caldifarciminota bacterium; assembly: GCA_021158725.1. Taxonomy (GTDB): domain Bacteria; phylum Hydrothermota; class UBA3073; order NMUJ01; family NMUJ01; genus NMUJ01. The sequence continues at coordinate 954 of JAGGUB010000090.1, forward strand.
TCACGAAGGTGGTGAAATTACGTTGAAACCCCTCATTTTCCCCTCCCCCCGGGATTCCCTCGTCCGAGGGGTCCCGGGGAGAGGGCATAACAGTTTGAATCCTAATTCAGAGTTTCAAACCATGAACTTATAATGGTTGGTAGCTAATGTGGATCCAGTTATGGTGTTAACCTTTGCTTAGATACTCACGTTCCCAGTATTCACGAGTTATCCTGTCGATAGCCTCACCATACTCAACCATCTTACGTCGATACTCTTCGTCACCCACTATCGAATTGGCATCCTCGTCTATACCATGTGCACCTACTTCTTTTACAACCTTAAATATCACATCATAATGGTCACGCATCGGACACTGACGTAATAGATTGCCTGTCTTATCCGCAGGTTGTGCATATGCGTAATTGTTTTGCCATTCACGTATACGACGGAACAGCTCCGAGTTTATCACCGTCTCAAGTGTACCACCCTCTTCGTAAACCTTGATAATATTGTGTGTTGAAAACGGTACAAACACACACGGGGTGACGTCACCATCCCATGTGATGTAGAAGTAACCACCTCCACGTGCTGCACATATGCAGCCATCGCTCGCTGTACCACTGTTCCAGAAATCAGCAAGAAAGATTTCGCGTTCACGTACTATTTGCCACTCACGTTTAAATAGCTCGAACCTCTTCTCTGGTGGTATAAGTAAATCTGGATCATAATCCCTACCTATCGGCATGTAGTGGAATACCCACATATATATTGCACCTTCTTGGTCAAAATAATGGTCCAAGAACTCCTCACTCACCACAACATCTGCATTGTATTTCGTAAGCGTGACTGATATACCAAACGGCACCCCATACTTACGTAGGTTGGCCATCCCCTCATGCGTCTTCTCGAATACTCCCTCACCTCTACGTTCGTCGGTCTCCTTTTTTAACCCCTCCACCGATATAGCTGGCGTTATATTGCCAAGTTCGGCTAACCTCTTTGCCATGAAATCATTTATAAGCGTACCATTGGTATACATCAGGAAGAAACAGTCATTATGCTTCTCTGCTATATCAAGGAAACTTTTACCCTTATCTGCGTATAGGAGTGGCTCACCCCCTGATATCACGAAGAAGTTAGCACCCCACAGATCTTTCGCCTCCCGTATAATGCGATCGAATACATCCCATGGTAACTTACGATATGGGGCATCCTTCGCATTGGCATAACATCCTTTACACCGTAGGTTACAATGTAGGGTAGGGCTTATCGTTATAAACATGGGTGGCTTAAACCCATATCTTTCGATAAATTCACGCCTCTTGTAGAAACCACCAAAAAACACATTACCAAGGAATACTGACAATAACCCACGTGCTGCACCATGCGAGATGTTACCGCGTTCGAAAGCACGATCGATACTGCGTAGTAATGCCTTACCCAATGCGTATTTATCTTCCTGCACCCTTAATAACCGGTTATCAGGGTTAGCTACTATAAGATCATGATATATGCGTTCCTCCATCTTACGTAACAGGTACTTACGTAGTGGCCGATTGAATATGGCGAAGTTGCCCAACCCCACCAGTGTCTTCACCTGCAATTTACGTACTACACCTACCTTCATCTTTTGAACCTCCTTACAAACTTATTTAAAAATAAGCTCCACACCAAAGGGTCAAGTAACTCATTATCCCCATAAGGGTTGACCATCTCCATTGCAACAATATTTTACAAAAATGTTGATTACGATCCTTCTGTTAGTGGTTTCACAAGCAGGAGGCCAAGATACACTTACATCGTTTGCACCACCCACCAACATCATAGCAAAAGATGCACCCTGGGATGCAGGCAACAAAGTGCTCATCACATGGCATCCCTCCGTAGACAAAGATTCGCTCGCTTACTATGAGATATGGCGTGCAACCCCCCCGTTCACCCAGTACGAGCGTATCGGTGTGGTTGGTAGCACCGATTCACTCTACGAGGATCGTGCAATACTCGAAGACACAGTTGTAATCCACGAAGTTACACCTGGCAAGCAATACATGTACAAGCTACGTGGTGTCACCCCTGACGGTAGATTTACCATATTCAGCGAACCTTCAAATATAGCTATCCCACGCATACAGGCGTTTAATATTTACAGGCTTAATGTGTTAATTGCGTTCGTCCTCTTCACAGCATTGTTCCTCTATAGTATTGAAAAAAGCAAACGTGGGTTCAAATTCTTCATCCGCAGGATACCCGGGTTGGATGCACTCGATGAAGCAGTTGGTCGTGCCACGGAAATGGGCAAACCCGTGTTGTATTCA
>JAGGUB010000116.1 GCA_021158725.1 Caldifarciminota bacterium
ACCTACATAACCGAATCCACCATTCTCTTCAAGCTTATACGCAAATATATCGCCATTGAAGGTCTCTGTGCTGATGTTTGCAACCACACCCATAACACCATCCTCACCGCCATCGAAGAACTCATATCCGTAACATACATGCTTCTTACCGATCGATAAGCTTACCGGCGAGTCGAAAATCTTATTAATTGTGAGATAGAGTTCCATGAAGTGAGCACCACCTAAACCTGACCCTCCTGCTACACCTTCCTGCCCTGTGTAGAGAATCGGATGTCTACCAAACGTACCCCAGTCTACCACTTTGCCGACCACCGTTATGCCATTGAGCTCAGCTGTCGCCCCTATGTCACCATGAACATAGTAGTACATATCGCCGTCTTTGGTGTCTTTGTTGAAATCCGCGTTATTCCAGAAGAACCCGTACGTGTAGAATGTACCACCCCAGGTCACCTTCGCCTCAGCCAGAAGCAAACCACTACTCCCCAGTAAAACCACCATACTTATTAGGGCTAACTTTTTCATGTTACCTCCTTTTCGATGATACACCCTGGGGTAGCTACCCCAGGGCGGTTAAATGTTTACTACTTTGGTATGATAGCGATTACACGTGCTGGAAAGCCAGAGCCACCTCTTACCTTCGGAAACGTAACTATGGCTATACCACCAGCTTCGGGTAGCTCAACTCCTGCAGGTACGTTTACCAGCTCAATCTGCCATCCTTTTGTGAGCACATAAGATTCGCAGGAGTAATCGCCATCACGTGAGGTTCTCAACCCACCATCTGTATCTGTTGTCTCATGTCCAACCGCAGTTATGTGACGCTCTTCGAATAGATATTTGAGTGCCTCCATACCCCATGCTGGATAGTGAGCATAACCGTCGGGACCTTTATTCCTCATCTTGTCGGGGTCGGGCCATCTTTCTGACCAACCTGTCCACATCAAGCAGAATGCGCCCTCAGGTACTGGACCGTGTTTTGCTTCCCATGCTTTGATATCATCCACAGTGAGCTCGTAGTCTGGATTCTTTTTTACCTTATCACGTACGTCGAAGACAACCAGTGGACATATCATCTCGGTGACCGGTATCTCATCGATGGTCTTACCACCCTTATGGAAGTGACAAGGTGGATCACAATGCGTACCGTATTGACCTACATGGCAGAAGTATTCGGCAAAGAATCCGTAACCACCACCTTTGCCTTCAACCTTCTTCGCAACAACACCTTCACCTTCGGCATACCAGTAGAGGGTATCTATTTTCATCGGTGGGAAACCTGGCCACACTGGTATACCGCGGAAGAATGCGTGTGTGAGATCGACAATCTGATACTCAGTCTTCCACTCCTTTACTGTCTCCCATAGCGGGTAGCGAGCTGCTTTCTTGCCACTGACCACACTGATAGATAGGAGCACACCCAAGGCTATCACACCTAAAATGGTGAGTACTCTTTTCATTAGCCCCTCCTTTTAATCCTTCTCGTAGCTGCGACGAGCAAGTGCAAATAACACTAATTTACGTTTTACAGCTTCAAGGTCCTTGCTCGCCGCATCTAAAACCTCTTCTATATCTTCCTCTGTGGGGATAGGTACAAACCTATCTTCTTCATCACGTCCCTTCTCACCACGTTGCTTACGTGCTACCCACAACGCTTCAGTAATTACACCCATCAAACCATCGAGCGTCTTCACCTCTTTTAATTTATTAATAACGTCAAACTCTTTCCTGTCAACAAAATACCGTAGGAGTGCCACCAGATTGGTGAATCCCTTCTCCACCGTCCCCCCTATCGTTGCATCCTCAAGATTGAAAATATCAATCCACCATATAGGATTAAACACCCCACTATTAACATCACAATAGCACCTGGGTTCATTCTTCTCTCCCCTTTAATTTCATAAGTACAAAAGACATTATGATGATCAGCACAATTATACCGATACCTGTGAGGCCAGCCCAACGTGGATACTCCTCATATCCAGAACGAACTTCTTTGTAGATTGCGAATACGAAACTCCATGCTAACATTAGGGGGGTGATTATCATCACACAAATATCCCACCATCTACCAATCTTAATCTCCGATACTTCATTAACATACTCACGGAACTTACGTGCACCGAAGAACCACCCTATAGCTATGGCTTCAAGCATCCCGACAAGTACAAGCCCAAAATCACATGTAACATGGTCGATAATACTAACCCAGTAGTAACCACCCTGTGTAGCGAAAATCAACCCCACAAGGAAACCACATACCGTAACTATTGGTAATATCTTCTTACGATCGATGCGCCACTTATCCATGAACCCACATATGAAAGGCTCCACCTGCGATATCTGTGAATCGATAGCCAACGTTACTAACAGTATGAAGAATAGTACACCAAATACTGGCGCAGCTGGTAGCATACTTATGATACGAGGGTATGTGATGAATGCAAGATGTAGCCCACCCTTTGTGACCTCAGGTACTGGTACACCTAATGCCTGTGCAGCAAACCCCAGCACGGAGAAT
>JAGGUB010000047.1 GCA_021158725.1 Caldifarciminota bacterium
AATTCTATGCCACCCATCTGCTGAAAATACGTGAATTGCGTCACCTCCATACCATCAACCCACACCTCCCAACCTAACCCGCTTGCACCCAGTGTTTCCGATTCCCAATCATCCTCTACAAACCGCACATCATGTTTCTTCAGTTCTATCCCTATGTGTTGCAAACTACGCAGGTATATCTCCTGTATATCACGTGGTGCAGGCTTCACTATCACCTGATACTGTATAAACTGCTGTAAGCGCATCGGATTTTCTGCGTAACGGCCATCCTTGGGCCGCTTAGATGGTTCCACATACGCAACACACCATGGACGTTCGTCTAACACATAAAAGAACGTGAACGGATTGAACGTACCCGCACCTACTTCACTGTTATAGGGTAACCCCAACACAGCACCATGGTCACGCCAATACTCATCAAGCTTCAACACTATGTCCTGGTACGGTATCATTTTCGCCCTCTTATAAAATGCACGAATATAGGTGTCACAAATATTATTGCACCTATCACAGCACCCAGCTTACCCATGAGTGAGACCAAAGTTACAATAATACCTGCGATCACTACTCCAATAAATATATGTAATAACGCACGCCATACCTGCATACCCATAAGGAATGCAGCTATGGAGCCAGTCCATGCCCCCGTAACCGGTAACGGGATTGCCACAAACATCGTAAGCCCCAAATATCCATAGCGTTCGATAATATCTGAACGCTTACGTACGTGTGAGTATAGCCAGCTGAAAAATCTCCTACCCCAACCTGTACGACTGACAATCACTTCTATTTTGTCCAGAAACTTCAACACAAACGGTATAGGCAGCATGTTGCCGACGATAGCGAGTATGAACACCTGCCATACGGGTAACTTAAACTGCCATATACCGATAGGTATGGCACCACGTAATTCCGATATAGGTAATGCAGCAGTTAGAACCACCTTCCAATACATAAATTATTGGGTAACCTGCTGTTCTGCCACCATACGTGCGTATTTCGACTTTAGACGTGCCCCCTTGTTGGGGTGAAATACTCCCTTTTTAACGGCACGATCTATCATCGAATATACCAACCTCAAATATTTAGGCTTCTCCTCAGGTGGTGCCTGCATCAGTTGCTTTATGGCACCTTTAACTAACCCCTTACGCCACTTGTTTAGTTCACGTCGCTTTATACTTTGACGTAACCGCTTTTTGGCCGATCTTGTATGTGGCATATTGCCTCCTACTTCTATGAATGATAATTAAGGATAACCTAAACCTCGAAATGTCAACAATAAGGTCGGTCGTTGACGAACCGTTTTACGTGGTAATTTATTATGGATGAAAATCTATTGTCGTGTAAAGATAAGGAACATAGAAGTCACAGCTACCAACCTCGACTACGAAGGTAGCCTGGAGATTGACTCTGAAATACTCGAGAAAGCCGGTATAATGCCGGGCGAACTTGTACAGGTTATCAACCTGAACAATGGTGCACGCTTCTTCACCTATATAATAGCGGGTGAACGTGGCAAACGTGAATGCAAGCTACAAGGAGGCGCAGCCCGTCTTGGTGAGGTTGGCGATAAACTGCTTGTCATGGCGTTTGAAATAGGTGAGCGTCCACGTTCACCTACGGTTATAAGCTTGATTGCTGGTAATCAATTTGCGTGATGCCAAAACTCACACAACGTAATCCGTTCCCCTATTTACTCTTTATACTTGGTGTATTCGCTATCATCTATTTGATATCCACTGGCGATAAGGTAGCTGAATTGCTTCGTGGCTCACGTGCTCAAGTTGCTACCCATACCCCTAAGCTTGAACCCCAAGAACGTCTACGTGTTATAGTGCTCAATGGTTGGGGTGTACCCAAAGCTGCCGCCCGCGTACGTGAAATACTCTGGAACGAAGGTATCGACGTCCTCGACATAGGTAATACCGATACCACCCCACGTACACTTATCATCGACCATCGTGCAAAGGACCTATCCAACGCCATGAAGGTCAGAAAGATACTAAATCAAGGGTTACCAGCTTACGAACCCGAAACCTTCATGGGGGTTGACGTTACAATAATATTAGGGAAAGATTTCAACTTTAACAAAATAAGGAGGAGTATCCATTGACCGCATAGAGGTTGACGAAAAGCGTCGCATAGAGGGTATCGCCAAAGATATAGCACATTTCTTGCAAGATAAGAAGGCAGAAGATATAGTGTTGTGGGATGTGAGTGAGCTCACTGATATCGCTTATTATTTTCTGATCGCCACCGCTACATCGGTTACACATTCGCGTACACTTGTACGTGAGTTAGAGGGATGGCTCAAAGAACGTAACATCAACATCCTACACATCGAAGGTGTAGAAGGAGGTCGATGGATATTATTCGACCTCCTGGACATAATAATCCATATATTCCTACCAGAAGCACGTAACTTTTACGACCTCGAATCCATCTGGGGTAACGCACGCAATGTACCAATTTGACATCGACTATATTAAAAAAGCCATCGAGTTAGCTAAGTTAGGTGCGGGTAAAACATCACCTAACCCACTCGTAGGTGCTGTAATAGTCAAGGATGGCAAAATCATAGGTGAAGGCTACCACGAACGATATGGTGCACCCCACGCAGAAGTTGTAGCTATACAGCGTGCAGCTGGCAACACGTTAGGTGCCACCCTCTATGTAAATCTCGAACCCTGTAATCACTATGGGTTGACCCCACCCTGCACTGAAGCCATCATAAATGCGGGTATCAAAAGAGTGGTGATATCGATGATCGACCCCAACCCACTCGTCCACGGCAAGGGCATACAACGGCTACTATCTGCTGGTATCGAAGTAGTCACCGGTGTATATGAGGAACAGGCGTTATGGCTCAACCGCGGCTATATCAAACGCATAAAGACCGGTATGCCATGGGTCATACTTAAAGCTGCCATCACATTGGATGGTATGATCGCTGATGTAGAAGGTAACTCCAAGTGGATCACCGACCAGCTCGCACGTCGTGAGGTACATATGCTCAGGAAATCTGTCGACGGCATAATAGTGGGGTGGAAGACCGTAAATCATGACAATCCATCACTCGATGTGCGGTTGGTGGATAGCGACCATTCACCACGCCCTGTAATACTCGATACATATTTACGGGTACGAGGTGATGCTAAAGTACTATCACGGCACCCGCTAATCTTCACCCGTAACCCCAACCGCATCAAAATAAAAGAACCCGTTGAATTGATAGGTATCGACCCACACAACCTCCATGCAGTACTTAAAGCGCTGGGTGATAAAGGTATGAACATGGTCATGGTCGAAGGTGGTAGCGAATTATTCTCTTCGTTTTTACGTGAAGGCTATGTCGATGAAATCTACCTCTTTATTGCACCAAAACTACTGGGTGCTGGCCTACTATGGACGCAAAAGTTGGGAGCACGGAAAATTTCAACCCCTTTCCACCTACAACTAATGGAAGTTAAAACTATCGGTTCTGATATAATGTTGCGGTTGTTGCCCCCACAAAGCTATTTCAATCTTCTTCAAGCCTAAACCTTACTGTGATACGTACCATCACCGCTACGGGTTTATCACGCTGTTTGGCGGGCTTAAATCTTGCCTTCCATGCAGCTTTTATAGCAGCTTGATCCAGCAACGGATGTACAGACTTCGCCACTCTCACCCCTATCACGTTACCCTTTTCGTCGATCTTTAGCAATAACTCGACATCACCCTCTATCTGTGCCTTACGTGCAAGTTCCGGATATTCAGGTTCAGGTAAATATAAAAGTTTGGGCTCCTCATCATATGGCACAAACTGTGGTACCTCCTCAACAGTTACCTCGGGTGGCGCTTTCTCATAGCCAGTAAATTCAGTCTCTTCGATGGTCTCCTGTTCTACCTCTTCCTCTGTTTCTGCAGCCACCGGTATTTTGGGCTTAGGTGGCGGTGGTGGTGCCGCCAGCTGTTTCAACTGCGGTGGCAACATCTCCGTACGTACAACCTCAGGTGCTTTTATTCTGACCTCCTTCTTCTTAGGTGGTGGACTATAAATTGCTGCTATAATAAACCCTACGAGTGCAACAACTACACCTACCTTCAGCAATATGGGGGCGTACCGCTTAAGGTCACGTTCCATCCACTACCCTCCTTTTTCTTTAATTGTGGCAAAATTCACTTTAAGTGCACGTGCCTCCTGTAGTTTATCAAATATCTCTGCAAGTATACCATATTTTGTGTTTTTATCCATGTTGATGGAAACTATAAGGTTGGGATTTATGCGAACCTTACGTTCCATCAACACATAAACTGCATCCATTGTCACTATTTTATCGTTTATACAGATCACACCATCCTTATCCACCCATATATGTGCGATATCACGTTGTGGTAACCTCGTAGCAGCTTTCGCTTTCGGTAGTATAACACCACGTAACCCACGTTCAGCACGAAATACCGTGGTCAACATAAAGAATATGATAAGCAAGAACGCTATATCACCCATACCGACTGTGGGAATATACGGAGCACGTTCACCCCGCCTTCCGATAATCCTTGTACCACCTGTAACACGTTTCTCACGCATCATCCTCCCCTTCTCGGTGGTGCAAACGCTATACGTTTAGCATTAGCCAACCGCAGTTCATCAAACACCTTTATAACCTTTTCGTATGGACAGCGGTGATCCACATACAATGAGAATATGAGCTTGGGATTCTCTCTCAGCAGCTGTTCAGCGAACTCCCGTATGCGATCAACTGGCACCTCTATATCTTTGATCTTCACCTGTCCCCTTGCATTAACATAGACCTCAGCAATATTCTCTTTCTTGACACGTACCTCTTCACCCTTTTCGGGTAACACCAACCTCAACCCATGTTCATGCATGAACACCGTAGTAAGTAGGAAAAATATAATAAGCTGGAACGCAATATCCGCCATACCGGGGGTGGATATCTCTCCCACCACTATTTCACGCTTCTTTTTGACCACCCTCATGGTTTCTCCTCGACCAAGAATTTGATCAAGTCGAGGCTCGTAAGCTCCATCTTATGTGCGTAGTTGTTACCCTGTGACGAGAAGAACACATGGAATGCCAATGTTGGGAATGCTATACTCAATCCAAACGCAGTAGTAATTAACGCCTCTTTTATACCAGTTGCCACGAGGGTGGGTTCAACCTCTCCCGCAATTGCAACTGCACCAAACGCATGTATCATACCCGACACTGTACCCAAAAACCCTATAACAGGTGCAACACTTGCAACCGCTGCCAACACTGGCAATCCGCGATCTATGAAGACCAGCTCCTCTGTAGCAGCACGACTGAGTGCCTCTTCGATTGCTGTCTTATCAGGCCCTTTCTCTTTGTAAGCTTCTAACCCCGCCTTTAATACCTTAACAAGTGGTGCACGATATTGCTTACAATAGTCGATGGCTGCATCTACACCTTTCTCTTTCGCCAGTTGCTTTATGTCAGCTAACACCTTATCCGCATTCACACGTGCCAGCAAGAAACTTATGAACCTCTCAATAATATAAGCAGCACCTATCAACGCCGCAGCAAGCAATGGATACATGTAGACACCGCCTTCCTTCATGAAATTTACGAATGCTGAAGTTACGCCTGCCACTTTGACCTCCTTTTTGGTTTTAAAATTAACCATCTATCCATGAGGTCAACCCTCAGGTATTGCCTTCATCACCTATCTTCATAAAGCTTAAGAAATTCGCCCACAAGATAGAACGATCCCGTCACCAACACCAGATCCGTAGCATCTGTCAACCTATTAAGCTTATCCATAGCGGTGACGAGTTCAGTCTGTTCGCCGGTTACGCCTCTTGCGGTGAAGATTTTTGCCACTTTAGCTGGTGACATTGCTCGTGGGTGATTGAGTGGCACCCAAAACGCATAATACACATGGGGTGCAAGTATTGCAGCAATACCATCTACATCCTTATCACGCATAACACTAAATATGAGGAATAACCTCTTATGTGGTATGATACGATTTATTGTATCAATCAGCGCTTTTATTGAACATGGATTATGTGCACCATCAACTATATACCACGGGGCATGTTGTAATATCTCGATTCTACCACGTAACTTCACACGTTCTATGCCCGCTTTGATTTGCTCCTTGGGTATACCCAGCATCTGTGCTGCTCTTATTGCCAGCATCGCATTCAAGGCTTGATGCTCACCCAACAGTGGTACGAAATAGTCTTCACCATCCAGCTGAAAGTATGTACCTTGGAGTGTCAGCTCCACCCTTTTGATACCCGTGGTTGATAGCTCTATGGGTTTGGCACCTTTGAGTTTTGCCACATGCTCTATAACTTCTCGTACCTCAGGCTTCTGTGCCCCATATATCACATATGTACCGCGTTTGATGATACCCGCTTTCTCGCGTGCTATCTGGAACAACGAACGTCCCAGTATATGAGTATGGTCATAATCTATGTTCGTGATAATTGCCATCTTTGCATCCACCACATTTGTTGCATCCAACCTACCACCCAACCCCACTTCCAGCACACTATGGTTTGTACCTTTGTTCGCAAAATACATGAAGGCCATTGTGGTTAATAGTTCAAACACCGTACGTCGGCTGGTAACGATTGGTCTGATAGTATCCATAAGGTACGCAAATTCCTCCTTCGATATACACCTATTTTCAAACTGTATACGTTCACGTACATCCAAAATATGGGGTGACATGTATAAACCTACAGATTCACGTATAATGTAGCTCAACATAGTAGCTACTGAACCCTTACCTTTGGTACCTGCAACGATGATGGGGGTACCAATTTTTTCGTGTGGATTACCGAGATATTTAAGAAAGTTACGAAACGAAAACAACGACTGTCGATACGGACGTACCTCTTTTTCAAAATCCTTAAACCCATAGAGGAAGTCGAGCGCCTCCTCGAATTTCATTTATAACCCAACTTATAACCAACCGGTATAACACAAACTGTGTGCACATTTTTGAGCATAAAGGTGTGTTCTTTTCTGTAGGATTTGAGTGACACAAGTGCTAACCCCTCATCCCCATACAATAGTATCCATAAGGAGTTGGGTAAAAATGTACCTCCATCTACACTTAACGGTAGTGACTTCAGCTCAACATCTTTCTCCGTATCCCATATTATCACCCTCTTCGTACCTATTATCAACAACTTATGTGAATCTATCGATGGTTTCACCTCCTTGATATTTGTTGACAACCCATAATCACCCACAATCCGATCTTCGAGCACATCGAGGACCAGTAGCCTACCCTCGTTCGACCACACATAAAGCTTGGTACCATCTGGTAGCATTGTCAGCCCATCATATCCACCAATCCGTATATTTTGCCATTTATCCTTTATTAATCGCCACACATAGAGTGTGTTATCTCCCAACACGTATAGTTTGCTCCCATATGGGGTAACATACATATCATGTGCCCCACTTAAAGCAGGTGATGCAGTAACCTGTAATTCCGGTGTAATTATGTAAACCCCTTCGCTATCAAGTACATAGAGTCTGTTTGTTAGTTCGTCACGCATGAACTTTATACCACCTTCGATGGGCAACTTCTTGGTACGTTCAACATTCTTTACCGAAGATTGGCTCAATACCCACACATCTGGTGGCTGCACAAGTATATCTATGAAATCATCACGCCACTCCATGAGCCCCGTCACCCCTGTGCTATCCCATCGATAAAGCGAATCACCCATCACATATAGTGTGTTATGCTTCCATCGCATTTTAGTCACCTCAAACCCCAACCTCAGCGTATCCACGTGTGGTGGCACAAAGGTCACCACATATGCGATGCTGTCACTACATGCTACAACTTTTATCTTCTGTAATTCAACCTCACCCGTAATAGATGCCAGCATAGCCATTAACTCTAAAAATACACAAGGGTTCATCGTAACAGTTCGACCATCTCACGTGTGGCTTGCTCCATCCCCACAATGATTGCACGTGCAACTATACTATGGCCAATACTCAGCTCCTCGATTTCGGTAATCTCACACAATTTACTAACATTACCATAATGTAGGCCATGCCCTGCATGTATCTCAAGCCCTATGCTTTTGCCAAAACTGGCCGCTGCTTTAAGCTTATCAAACGCACCCGGCTTATTCTCCGAGTAATGTGCGGTATTGAGTTCAACCGCATCCGCACCCAAAGCTTTGGCCTTCTCAAGTACAGTGGGATCGGGTTCAACAAAAAGTGTCACCCTCATACCTTTCGCTTTAAACTCAGGTATTACCTCCTTCAGTTGTGCTTCTGTCTTAAATACATTGAGCCCACCTTCAGTGGTCACCTCACCCGGCCGTTCTGGCACCAGACATACGGAATGTGGCCGTTTCTGTAGTATAAACTCCAAAATATCAGGTGCCATGGATAGCTCCACATTCAGAGGTAAGTCAACTTCTTTCAGTAATCTCTCGATATCGGTCTCTTTAATATGACGTCGATCTATCCTCAAATGTACCGTAATACCGTATGCACCACCACGTTTGACACAATTTGCAACCTCGATGATATCAGGATATGGGGTTCGCCTTAACTCCCTCACAGTAGCGGTATGATCGATATTTACACTCAATCGCACCATATCACCTCCTGTAGCATAATATAATACATCACGTTGCGGGTTGCTCAACCTATAACTTGACATTTGTGAGATAAACTTTATCTCTCTTTCAAATAAGGAGGTACCATGCATCGTGTAGGTATAGCTCTTATGTTGGTCACATCCTCACTATATGGGGTACATAATCTGCAGCTCAATGGTGTAACGCATCTCGTTATCCCTATTGGTACACCATTACTAATGTACTGGGAGACGGAAGCACCAGGTGCCACAACAGTGGTTAAAGTCTACTTCGATTATAATCATAATGAGGTACTTGATGCAACCGATCCGCTCATCACCTGGGCTATGATTGAAGAAGGGTCAGCTGCCGATCTTGACGAAGATGCCAACTCTATCTTCACGCAATCACAGACCAACTATGTTATTGGTAATTTCATCATCTACGCTGAAGATAACGGTGTATCCGATACAGCCTACCTGGAGGCAACCCCATTTGAACCACCCACTGGCTACATGATATGGGGTTACGTAGAGCCACCCCATAAGGGTATATTAGTGGTAGGAGTGAGCCCATCCTTCATCACAAAAGGTGAGGGGTTGGTCCTCCCGTTACAGGTTGGCAAACAGCTATCGGCTGAACTCAATGCATGGGGTGCATTCACTGATGATGAGGGTAGGTTTGAAGTTTACTTCCCCGAGCAGATAGATTCAGTCCTACCGATAGCGTTCGATGTATGTAATCTAACAGGCATGGTCTCACAACAGTCGCTACTTAATTTTGTAAATGTCGATGGTGTCATACCTGTTGATACAATATATTTCGTACTGCCAACCGATTCCGCATGTGGGATAGTGAATGACGACATGGATAGCCCGCTTGGTCCCGACCTGCTGGTATTGGGTATCATCGCGAAGATATTCGATCCTAACGTCCCTATATACATAGGGGTGACACATAACCATGCCGATGGCACGTTTAGTATACCGATTGTCACATTCTGGACACCTGCCGCATATGTGTTTGCGGTATCCACACACCCTTATGTACCCTATCACATGATACCACCGTATATCGACACTATAGCCAGTAGCCCACATTTTACCGATCTGGAGTTCATCTCGTACATTGCAGATACAACAATATCAGGTCACGTGTATATGAATGGCCAATCGGCTGACAACATCATAGTTTATGCCACACGTGACGAAGGTACCAATATTGGTATATCGTTATCCTCTGGTTATTATGAAGTAAGGGTAGCGTCGAGGTTCCCCGAATACGAGTTATCCGTGGTCATACCTGATACCTTACAGTGTGAGATGGCTGAAACCACGCAGGTGGCTGCACCTGGTGACACCGGTATCGATTTTCACCTCGTATGTGTTGGTGTAGAGACATCACATACCTATCCGTTGTTTGATATCAACCCTATAGTGGTCACCGGCGAGTGTAAGGTTGAGTTTCAGTTAGCTATGCCATCACCTGTCTCCATCATAGTTTACGATATCACCGGTAGATGGATAAAAGAGGTCAATTACCCCATGTTAGCAGCTGGAAGGTATCAGCTTGATATTAGGTTCCCTGATACCAAATCCGGTGTATATTTTATAAGGTTTGTAACTCGATCATCATGTGTCACCCGCAAGTTGATATTACTGCAATAGAGGAGGCGCGATGAAAAGGTCCATACTTTTACTTACATTTTTGACTTTACCGCTGTTTGGTGCACATAACCTGAGGATTAATGGATTCCCTCAACTCACACTCCCAATAGGTACATATTTCGTAATCTCGTGGGAGACTGAGCTGCCTGGTGCTACTACTGATTACAAAGTTTACTTCGATATCAATGATAACCAGCAACTCGATACAGCTGATCCACTTCTGGGGTATTCGGTTCTAAAGGAAGGTTCAGCTTGGGATCTTGACGAAACCGCCAACTCCTTCTATAGTATGACAGAGTATCAGACCATCATCGGTAAATATCTCCTCTATGTAGAGGATAACGGTGTAGCTGATACAGCATACCTTGAACTTACTCCGTTCGTACCACCTACCGACTTCAGGATACGTGGCCACGTGACACCACCACTAAAAGGTATACCTGTGATGGCCGTGAAGCTATCAATGGGTGGAAAGTTCAACCCTTCTTACTGGAACGCTATAAGTTTGGTTAAACAAGCAGGTGAAACCCAAACCTGGGGTGCATTCACCCAAGCAGATGGTGGGTTCGAAATCTATCTACCAACAGCTATGGATTCAATATGCGTTATGGCGATTGATTTTGGTGATATCACCGACCTCGTATCTCAACAGAATTTACTGAACCTTGTAAATGTCGATACCATCGTGGAGATCGATCCCATCCCACTGGTAGAGCCCACCGATACCGCATATGGGATAGTGGTGGATGATCTCAACAACCCACTTGGTCCATACTTCCACGTGATGAGTATGACCATCAATACGTTCGATATGTCCATGTTCTGGGCCATCACATATAACCATGCAGATGGTACGTTTCAACTACCGATCGTGAACCTCCCCACATTCGCTATGTATATGTTTATGGTAGATAACCCATTTATCCCGGATTATATGACACCGACGCCATTCGACACAATAGCTATGGGGTACCCACAATTTGATAGCTTACAATTTATCGCATACGTGACAGATACGATGATATCAGGTCACGTGTATATGAACGGTATACCCGCTGATAATATAACAGTGAGTGCAGTAAACCTCCAAGCTGGTAGCAACCTCACGCTTTCACTATCCTCTGGAGACTATGAATTACGGGTATCGTCTAAATTCCCTGAATACCAAGTCAGTGTCACACCACCTGAAACACTCGTATGTGAGGTACAGGAAGGTACCCAACCTGCTGCACCCGGTGATACAGGTGTGGATTTCCACATCACCTGTCTAAGTGTTGAAGAACATACTGCACCTTACTTCTCGTTCGATATCAACCCTATAGCTACGGACAGGATCGAGCTCATCCTCACCTTATGTGAAATATCGCCGGTTAGGTTCATGCTTTACGATCTCACCGGTCGTAAGCTGCACGAACTATCTTACAGAAGTTTAGCACCCGGTGTCTATCGTATGGCTTGGGATATCGGTGAACTCCACTCCGGTATATACTTTTTGCGTTGCGTAGCTGGTGACAGGTACATCACACGTAAGGTGGTAGTCCTACATTGATCAGTACTCGAGGATAGGCTCGTCACCACGTAACGTCTACAGTGCTGGCGAGCATTAATATTTTGTCTTCAGTGGGATAAACTGTACGCTGTGACTTGATTTAACAAACTACTCATAACGTGCATCGCTTGTAAATACGGTAAGTCAACAACCTATCATCCGATAGGTGTCGATTCTGAAATCCGCCTACTTAAGTATGAGCAGCTTACGTACCGCTACAAATTCATCTGCATGCATGAGTATGAAGTAGACACCTGTTGGCAATCTATGTATACCGAGCTGCATATCGTAGTAGCCGGGTGATTTTATCTTATTCACAATCGTACTTACGAGCCTACCTGATACATCATACATCGTTATCCGCACGTGTGTTGTGACAGGTACACCGTAACTCAACCTAAAGCTGTTATGTGCGGGGTTAGGTTCCGGCGTATCGATAAAGTATGTGATCGGCACATCATGATGCTCCTCAACCCCTATTATGATAACCGTACCGTACGTGTAGAAGCCAGCTTGCTCGATGTAACTGGTTGAATACGACTCACCGGTGGATGGTTGCCCACCCGCCATGTACAGAATATACCCCGTGGAGCTTGCACCACCACCAACCGCCGAAAACGTACCTTTACGCAGGAGGTACGATTGACCCATTGTTGCAGTTGCAACAACCACAACAAAAACGTAACGCATGGTTACCTCTACCTGTGTGGTTCGTTGATCTCTTCAACCGGTTTCTGTGGTGGCTGCTTCATCAACTCGTAACGACGGCTACCTGCAGCTGTACGGAAGTGAAACTTATAGCTGATGCCTATCTCCTCGAGTTGCTTCATCGTCGTAGCAAGGAATTCGTCATCAAGTGACCTACCCACAAGTGCACCGGTTTTTTGTTGCTCAACCGGCATCAATGCACGGATTATTTCGGCTGACTGATCTTTGCGTTCACCGGTTACTATCCAGTAAACTTTGGTACCGGGTTTGCCACCTATCACGAACTGGTTGTTATGCACCTCCTCTACCACATACACGTCAGATGTACCAACACCTGTAAGTTGTATCATCGGATTTCTGTTAAGTGCATCAAAGTATTCAGGTAAATGTACCGTTGTACGCCGGTTAGCCCCTATGACTGCAACACCACGATATATGAGCACCATCTCAGGTGACTCAACAAAGTAGTGATTAAGTATCTTGTTGTCTGGGTCCAATGGATGGTCGATGGTGAACCCCCCACCTGTTTTTGATATATTTCCACAACGTAGCTGACCGGATGCAGTCGCTGTTTGACCGTTGAATGCCACTGAGTTACTGTAACTTGATGGTACAACTGAGTGGTAGCCACCTGCTATCGAATAACTGCCAGCCGCTGTATCAGCATAACCACCAATGACTGTCGCAGCATAACCACTTGCAGTGTTACTCTCGCCACCACCTACTGTCGCAGCGTAACCACTTGCAGTGTTATAATACCCACCTCCTACTGTCGCATACGTGGTGTCCGCAGTGTTACCATACCCACCAGCTACTGTCGCACTCAGGCCACTTGCAGTGTTACCATACCCACCACCTACTGTTGCATGCGAGCCACTTGCAGTGTTAATCCAGCCACCACCTACTGTCGCATCCGAGCCACTTGCAGTGTTACCATACCCACCACTTACTGTCGCATAGTAGGAGCTTGCAGTGTTATAATACCCACCTCCTACTGTCGCACGCACGCTACTTGCAGTGTTATTCAAGCCACCAGCTACTGTCGCATGCGAGTTACTTGCAATGTTACTCTCGCCACCAGCTACTGTCGCTCTCGAGCCACTTGCAGTGTTGTACAGGCCACCACCTACTGTACAATAATACCGGTTACTTCCAGCTGTACCTGTTGTACATGCTACACCTAAGTTCACATGTGTATTAGCGTAATTGCCGTAAAGTACCGCACCTTTACGTGCAATACCGTAATAACCGTATGTACGCAGATAGTTAGCAGGTGATGTCTCCCGCACCCAGTCATTATCCGGTGCATAACCTGCCGTATCTGCATAGTTAGCTTGCGGTACCTCACCAGCTACGTTCGTACCTGCCACGTAGTTTGCTGTATCTGCAACGTTAGCTTTCGGGTACTCAACCCCCCACGTGTTGTTATTCCACCTCCATGCATTTGCTGCTACACCCGCAGAATCTACATAGTTGACATCCGCACTCAATGCATAGCCAGCCGTATCCGCATAGTTAGCTGTATCGGCAACGTTAGCCTTCGGGTACTCAACACCCCACATGTTGTTGTCCCACTTCCATGCATTTACCGCCACACCGGCAGAATCTACATAGTTGACATCTGCACTCAATGCATAACCAGCCGTATCTGCATATGTTGCTGTATCCGCAACGTTAGCCTTCGGGTACTCAACACCCCATATGTTGTTGTTCCACCTCCACGCATTTGCTGCCACATCTGCAGAATCTACATAGTTGACATCCGTACTCAATGCATAACCAGCCGTATCCGCATAGTTAGCTGTATCTGCAACGTTAGCTTTCGGATATTCAACACCCCACATGTTGTTGTTCCACCTCCACGCATTTGTCGCTACATCGGCAGAATCTACGTAGTTGACATCCGTACTCAATGCATAGCCAGCCGTATCTGCATAGTTCGCTGTATCCGCAACATTTGCCTTCGGGTACTCAACACCCCACATGTTGTTGTTCCACCTCCACGCATTCGCCGCCACACCAGCAGAATCTACATATTCTACATAACCAGCAGTATCTGCATATATAGCATGACCGGCAACATCTGCCGATTGTGCACTCTCCGCATGTATGGCATAACCTACTGATACAAGCTTCTGTCGAGGTGATAGCACCTCACCAGCTATACTGATCTCAAGCCACAACGGTGCACCTGTAAATATCTCTGCAGGTATAGGATTGCTGCTACCCAGTATCACGTTGAACACACCATGGCTAACCTGTACTTCATGCGTCTCACTCCACAGGCTATTACCACCCGTCTCTACATCGTATATCTTGTATACCATCGTGAACGTACCTGTAACACCTGTTGTATCATCAGCCGTGCCGAGCCATCCCTGATAGTTAATCTCATGTGGTACACCTTTGACCTTCATCAACCTGAACCGCTCCACAGGTTCCAGAGCATCTGAGCGTATCGATTTACCTATAGCGGAACCACTGATGACTAAAATTATAATTATCCCTATTTTATAAATATGTCTCATTTTTACCTCCTTAATGAAGGTCAAAAATACGGTTAATCAGTTACATATACATAATCTCCCCACATGCACTACGTACGTAGCACATATGGGGTTATATAATGAATTTTAGCTTCCCCTCTTTCAAAAACAAACACCCCATTTTTAATTTCACAGTATATACTAATCACCCTAAGCTATCTGTCAACTTTAAATCTCAACTACGGATCAGTACTCGAGGATGGGTTCCTCACCACGTAACGCCCGCAGTGCAGCGCTGGCGAGTGCAGATATTTCGTCTTCACCGGGGTAGACCTCAACCGGTGCAATAAACTTCACCCGCTGTATGATCCAGTTAACGAGCCGTTCACAGCGTGCACCACCACCTGTAAGTACGATACGGTCTACATCACCATACAGTACCGTAGACATTGCACCTATCTCCTTAGCTATCTGATACGCCATCGCCTCAAGTATCAACCGCGCATAATCGTCACCCGCCTCTATGCGACGGTCGACCTCACGCAGGTCGTTGGTCCCCAGATACGCCATCAACCCGCCATTACCTACCAACCTACGTCTAAGCCATTCGTACGAGTATTTACCTGAAAAGCATAGCTTAACGAGCGTAGTTACGGGGAGCCCACCACTACGTTCGGGTGAGAACGGCCCCTCTTCTACTGCATTGTTGGTGTCTACGATTTTACCCTTCTTCAACGGGCACACGGATATGCCGCCACCTATATGGGTGACGACGAGGTTGAGTTCATCCAGCTTCTTACCCAGCTTAGCTGCTACCTTACGGGCGACTGCTTTGATGTTAAGCGTATGTTGTAGCGCTTGACGTTCGATCTCCGGTATCCCTGATATGCGGGCGAGTGGCTCAAACTCATCCACGGAAATTGGATCAGCAACCATCGGTATACCGCCAAACTTTTGTGTCAACTCATACGCAATAAGTGGACCAACCAGCGATATATGTTCAGCACGTACCCTACCCTCACGTATATCGGTGAGCATGCTTTCATTTATCCTATATACACCGCTTTTGAGTGGCTTAAGTGGGCCACCTCGGCTGATGGCTGCATCCAGCTTCGTAATACCTGTGGATTGCATGAACTCCAATACCACATTTTTACGCATAGCGAGCTGCTCGATAGCACGTGAGTACTTGGATAACTCCTCAGCAGGATGTGTGATACTGGTCTCACGTACCTTACGATCGTCTTCGTAATATGCTACCTTTGTGGATGTGGAACCTGGATTTATCACAAATATCCTGTACATCACATAAAAGAATAATGAGCCGCGTGGGACTCGAACCCCCAACCCGCGGATTAAGAGTCCGCTGCTCTACCTCTTGAGCTAGCGGCGCTTATTTATAAATATGGGTTTATATGCGATAAGTCAATAACCACTCGCGATGGATGTTGATTCTG
>JAGGUB010000093.1 GCA_021158725.1 Caldifarciminota bacterium
ATATTTGTTGAGTTCGTGAAGCATAATGAAACGCATTAGGATAGTGTTTAAGAAAGAGGTACGTGACCTGATACGTGACCGACGTACACTGTACTCGTTGGTGGTGTTGCCGTTACTCATATATCCAATATTCATCGGTGGTATACAGAAGGTTATATCACGGATGGTCATGCGTGAAGCGACTACGGTGGTAGATGTGGGTATAGTTGGTAAAACCTATGCACCTAAGTTATGGGGTTACCTGCAAGCGGAGCCATTACTCAGGTGGATAGAGGTTGAGGATACTATCGTACCTATTGAGGATAAAGAAGTGAAGGCGATAGTCAAGATACCGGAGGGGTTTGAGGTGCAACTCGATAAGGGTGTAACGAGTGAGGTGAAGATATTCTATACCAACACAAGGTTTAAGTCACAAGCGGCTGCGGGTAGGGTGAAAGATGTGCTCGACCGCTACCGTAAGGATTACGTGAATAAGGTATTACAGGTGAAGGGGGTTGACACCAAGGTGCTTGAGCCGTTTGATATCATCAGGCAGGATATCACACCAAAGAAACGTGCGGGTATGTTTGTGCTGGGGATGATGGTTCCCTACGTGTTTATTATAATGATGATGGTGGGTGCAACGCATACAGCAACCGATATAACAGCAGGCGAAAAGGAACGTGGTACACTTGAGACAATACTGACGGCACCACTTACGAGGACGGAACTGCTGTTGGGTAAGTGGCTATCTGTGTTGGTTTTTGCATTGGTGACAGGTATGTTGGCGGTGATCGGGTTGGTGGTTGCGATCAAGTTTAGGCTCACACCTATGGGTAACATACCAGGTACGGAACAGATGGGGTTCTACATATCGCCGGGGGCTGCTGGCCTGATACTGGTGTTGGTGGTACCACTTGCGACATTCCTTACATCGCTGTTAATAACTGTATCGATAATCGCCAAAAGTTATAGGGAGGCACAAACCTATGCGAGTATAATAATGATGGTGGTTATATTTCCGGCGATGGTGTCGATGTTGCCTATAGATTTGACGTTACGACCTAAAATAGCAGCTATACCGATACTTAACTTTGTGTTGGCGATGAAGCAACTGATAATGGGAGAGTTTGAGCTACATGGGATTTTGATGACGTTTGGCTTCCTCTGTATGTGGGCGGTGATCATGTTCATACTGGCGTATAACATATTTCGTAGGGAAGAGGTATTGTTCAGGCTATGAGGTTAGCATTCGATACGGTTAAATGGGAGGATGGACGTTTGATTGTATTGGATCAGACGCAGCTACCAAACAAAGTTGTGTATCGTGAGTTGAAGGATGTGAACGCAGTAGCTACCGCTATCAAGCAGCTGGTGATACGGGGTGCACCGCTGATCGGTGTAGTTGCTGCGTATGGGGTGGCGGTGGCGGCTTATCAAGCGAATACTAAAGAGGAGATTATCGCCGCGATCGCTAAATTACGTGGGACACGTCCAACGGCATATAATCTATTCTATGCGATGGATTTGATGCATGAGATATTGGATGAATACGATGAGCTCGAACCCATACGTGATGAAATCTTACAGTGTGCACGTAAATTGCATGAAGAAGATAGACAGATCTGTGATATGATAGGTGAGCATGGTGAGCCGTTGATACCTGATGGTGCACGTGTGCTTACACACTGTAATGCGGGTGCGTTGGCGACGACGGGTATAGGGACGGCGCTTGCCCCTATATACAAGAGTTGGGAGAAGGGCAAGTCATTACATGTGTATGTGGGTGAGACACGACCTGCTCTACAGGGGGCACGGCTTACGTGTTGGGAGTTGATGCAAACCGGTATACCGGTGACGTTGGTGGTCGATAACGTACGTGGGTATATGTTTGAGAAAGATATGATCGATCTGGTAATCATAGGTGCAGATAGGATAACAAAGAATGGTGATGTGGTCAACAAGATAGGGTCGTACGAGATAGCGGTGCTGGCTAAATATCACAATATTCCATTCTATGTGGCTGCACCGTACACGACGTTTGACCCAAACATCGAGAAAGGTACGGATGTGACCATCGAGGAACGTGATCCACACGAGGTGACCGAAATCGCAGGCGTAAAGATAGCACCTGATGGTATCAAGGTGTTTAACCCCGTCTTCGATATGGTGCCACACGAGTTGATAACCGGCTATATAACGGAGAAGGGGGTGATTACAAAGTTTACGTAATTGTGAAAAGGAGTCTAAATAGTGTGGTGGATACTTTCGTTTGTGATAAACTCAAGCTTAGTACGTGTGTATGCACCTATACATGAGGTGAAGCTTACCCGTGACGTGGAGCTTGTAGCAGTGTTTAAGGATAGCTTCGATTTAATCGTCAAATCGTATGCGGAGATACCACCTTATCCATACAGGGTGATCATTGAGGATATGGAGCAGGAGATCCTATCCCGTAAGGAGGGGTACCATTCATTTGATGGGTTTGTTGACACATTTACCCAGATAGCATTTAACTATGCAGATATTGCGGTGCTCGATACTGTTGGATGGAGTTACGAAGGACGTCCTATACTGGTGATGAAGCTATCAGATGAGCCACAGGTTGATGAACATGAACCTGCGTTACTGTTTGTGGGGTTACATCATGCACGTGAATGGCCGTCGCTGGAGATTGTGCTGTTCTTTGCTGATACGTTGACGAGGGCGTATGGTTATGATAGTTTGATTACTGAATTGATAAACTCGTGTGAGGTTTACCTTTTGCCATGCCTCAACCCCGACGGTTATGTGTATTGTCATGATGAAGGAAACGATTGGCGTAAGAATCGCCACTATTTTGAGGAGTTTGGTACATACGGGGTGGATTTGAATCGCAACTATGGTGGTGCAACAAACGGTGATTACGAAGGTGATTGGGGTAGCATCGTCTCGTGGGCGGTTAGCCATGGGCCTGGAAGTCAGGTCTATACGGGTGAAGCACCGTTTAGTGAACTTGAAACACAAGCTTTGCGTGATTTGATACTGCAAGAGGATTTCGTATTTGCGGTCAGTTATCACACGTATGGTGAGATGGTAATCTGGCCGTGGGGTTATACATTTGAGTGTGCACCTGACTCCACGATACTGGAGGATATAGGTAACGAGATGGCCTCCCGTATAACACGTCAATCAGGTTACAGTACATACACAGCGCAACAGTCGTCTATGTTGTATCCCACGAGTGGTGATATGTGTGATTGGGTATACGGGTATTCGCTCTATATGAGGGGGTATCCTACATTTCCATATACGGTGGAGGCATGTGCGGAGTTTCATCCACCTGCGGAATGTATTCACCAGGTTGTACGTGAGAACTTTGATGCTGCTGTGTACCTGATGGCTGTTGCTGATAGTATACAGGGGTTACGTGTACCGTGGATAGTGAGTCCAGTGATTACAGGTGTGGATTATGAGGATACGATACTTACCGTGGAGTGGCATCCACCCGTACCGGGGTACCGTTATGCGTTGGAGAAGAGTGTTGGTTGGTCATGGCATATCGATAGCGCTGAATCTGAAACTAACTGGTGGGTAAGTAACGGATTTGTGCAGTCGGGTGATCGAAGCTATTCAGGTAGCTATAGCTATTTTTCGAACATTGGTGAATACGCAGCTGAACATACACATTGGATGGTAACCCCTATAGCGTTTCCGGTTGATACATCTGACACTGTAACGTTCGCTATATGGTATGATATCGAATACCTGTGGGATCGTGGGTTCTTTGAGGTATCCACGAATGGTAGGGAATGGTACGTTATTGACGACTTTACGGGTAGTTCAGATGGGTGGGAGGTTAAATCCTATCCACTGCGGGATTATGCGGGTAAGTCGATATACTTGAGGTTCAGGTACACAGTCGACACGTACATATTTGGGGAAGGTATGTACATTGATGATATAAAGATCAAGCGTCCTGATACCGTGGTGACTGTCGATACGTGTATAATCGATACGTTTTATAGGTTGGTGGTCACACCTGGTGAGTATTACCTACGTGTACGTGGTGAAGGTACAAGAGGGTGGGGTGACTGGAGTGCTTGGTATCGTGTTACGACAGAAACTGGTATTGCATCGTGCAGTGCTAAGGGATGGCATGTACAGGCTAATATCGTTACGAATGTGTTGGAAATACAGCATGCAGGTGAGGTTAAGTTGAACATGTTCGATATCATGGGTAGGAAGGTCTACGAAATGCAGCTCAACGGCCGTGGGGTAACGAAAGTATCGGTTAGAGAGCTACCGCCAGGTGTATACTTTATACACGATATGAACGGTACCACACAACGTATTTCTGTTATTAAGCGCAATGGCTCAATGCAGAATGCAGATTGAAAATGCAAAATAGAAGCGATTTATCAGAGCAGATATTAGAGTTCGCAGGATGATTTTGAAA